>JASHQK010000141.1 GCA_030039195.1 Candidatus Sulfotelmatobacter sp. | reverse complement strand
AATGTGAGAACCTTCGCTCCTCTCCTTGCCATACGTCCGGATGGAACCAGCGTCGAAATGCCGCATATCCTGCTGCGGCGCTTGGGCGAGCGCGTGCGCTTCTCGCCCGATGGCAAGAGTCTGATCTACACGCAGGGACTGCTCGCATCACAAGACTTCTGGCTACTCGATCTCGCCTCCATGAAATCGCGCGCACTTACCCGGCTTCAAAACCGGGCCACGATGCGGACCTTCGACATCACCAGCGACGGGAAGCAAATCGTGTTCGACCGCTTGCGTGAGAACTCGCAAGTCGTCATGATCGATCTTCCCAAACAGTAGCCTAATCCAAGATCGAGCCGTTCGCAGTCACAGGCCACCCGATTTGGAGTGAGCAGCTCGTCGCGCCCCGAGCCGCGTGAGGTATCATGAAACCGCCGAATCACGGGCAACCCTTCCATTAGATCTTTTAGGGAAGGGTTGCCGGCAATACTGGAGTTAGGAATTTCAGTCGAAAACTTTCAAGGGCTTATGGCGGCAGCGATACCGCAGCACCATGTTGTTGGCGGGACGGTCAGGCACTACTTCATCGGTGAAAAATCTGTCGGTCGCATGTACATTCGGTCTATCTTTTCCACCAGCTTATTGGCTTGCTCGGATTTGATCATCTCCTGAAACTCTGGGTCGACCATCATCGCGTCCCAGTTCTTTTTCGCTTCCTCCCGGTCGGAATGAGCCACGAGATAGATGAATGTGTTGTCCCACCCGGGTGTCCCCTCAGGTACCCAGTAACCCACGACCTTCAGATCGTATTTGGCGAGCAGCTTTGAAGCGGTGTCGCGAAACCGTGACTCTAGTGCCGGTACTTTGCCTGGTAGAGTGTGATAGACACGAAGCTCGAAGACGCGATTGCTGTCGGCTCTCACCTCGTCAACGTGAGCCAGGCAAGCAGAAATGAGCGATCCAGCGATAAAAGAAAGCAGGGCCATGGCGCACACTCCCCATCTCCTAGATTTCTCACCTTTGAATTTCCAGCAATTGGGTGTCATGGAATTCTCTCTTCCCTTGCTACAAAATATTCAATCTGAATCTGAGGAGTTCAGACCTCGCGAAGGGCAAACATTGGATCTACCTTCGTCGCACGCCTCGCTGGAATGCAGCTAGCCAGCACCGCGACCGCAAACAGAAGCAGGGGCACGGCAACAAACACAAATAAATCGTGCGGGTGAACGCCGTACAACAGACTCGCCATCATGGACGTGGTGGCAGCAGCAATGCCCACACCGGCGACAATTCCAACCCCGGCCAGAACGACACCTTTTCTTAAGATCAGCTTCAGAACGTCCCATCGCCGTGCTCCCAATGCCATGCGAAGGCCGATCTCGCGTGACCTCTGCCCGACCATATACGCCAACAAGCCGTAAATTCCGATCGAAGCAAGAAGGAGGGCAACTGAGGCAAATCCACCCACAAGCTCGGCAGAAAAACGGCGCGAAGACAGCGAGCGATCGACCACTTCATTCATCGAAGAAACATTGAATACCGGCAAGCCGGGATCGATGCTCTGGATTTCCCGGCGAATCTGCGGCTCCAAAACACTCGCTGGCAGAGATGTTCGCAATACGATGCTTAGGTCCCTGCGCGAGCTTTGATAGATAGGGACATACATGTGAGGGACGCCATCGGTATCCAGCCCGTCATTCTTGATGTCTTTAACTATGCCGACCACAGTCGTCCAGGGCTGGGTGGGGTCTTGTCCAAACCGAAGCACTCGGCCCAACGGATCGCGGCTTGGCCAAAATTTGCGGGCGGTGGTTTCATCAATGATGGCCACAGGTTGCTTACCTTCTTCATCGGCCTCGGTGAAAACGCGGCCCCGGAGGAGTGGAGCCTGCATAACCTGGAAATAATCAGGGCTTATCCGGACTCTCTCCGCCCGCAGATCCACCGAGGACTCGACCGGCCGATCTTCGATCGCCAGGGCATTGATCGATTCCGCATCATTCAAGCTTAGATTGGTGGTCGGCAGGTCTGAAGTGATCGCGGCGAGTTCGATTCCTGGAATCGCCCTCATGCGCCGCAATAACTCACGGTTGAAAGAGGTTTGCTGGGCCAGACTGAGATACGGGTCCTGTTTCGGATCGTTGGGTTCTGGTAGAGGAAGGCTTGCCGCGACAACTTGGGTCGGATTAAAGCCGGGATTTTCCTGCAGCAGATCGTGCAGCGTACGCAACAGCAAGCCGGCTCCCACCATCAGAACAACGGCAAATGCCAGTTCTGAGACAATCAGCGCATCCCGCAGGCGGCCGGTCTTGGCGCTATAGCCGGACCCTCGCGCGCCTTCGCGAATCGCCGACGAGAGAGCGGCCTTTGCTGACTGAAGCGCTGGAGCAAGTCCGAACGCAAGTCCAGTAAGAACAGAAATCGCGAGAGCAAACGCCAATACAACCCAATCGATTCGTACTTCGTTGAGCCGAGGTATGCTGGAGGGCACAAAGCGCAGAATGAAGCCAATGGTCCCAACCGCGGTCAGAACTCCTACGATCCCACCCATAGAAGAGAGCAGCATTGACTCGGTCAACAGCTGGCGAATCATCCGGCCACGGCTCGCGCCTAGCGCGGACCGCACTGCCATCTCCTGTTGCCGTCCCGAGGCGCGCGCCAAAAGGAGATTGGCAATATTCAGCGAGACAATGAGGACGATCAGGATCACCGCACCCAGCAGAACAAGCAGCATGGGCCGAACGTTACCCACAAGAGCTTCTTGCAATGGCTGAATCTCAATCGTCCATTGGTTCTGCGCGGGGTAATCGGTCGGATAGTCGTGGCGTATCTGCGACGCCATTGCCGTAAGCCGTGCTTGAGCCTGCGCGAGCTTAATCCCCGGCTTAAGACGTCCAATAGAGGCGGGCATAAACCGCGTGCTACGCGCGGGTGGTGGTGCAGGATCGGCGCTGAATCCGGCCGTCGTAAATACCTCCACGTTCCCGGAAACTGTCGGTCCAGGATGGCGAAATCCGGGGGGAAGAACGCCAATGATTGTGTACGGATCGTTATCGAGCCGGACGGTGCGGCCAATAACATTGGGATCAGCGCCGTAAGATCGGCGCCACAGGCCATCGCTAATCACGGTAACCGGAGCGAAACCGAGCGCAAAATCCTGGAGCCCAAACAGTCTTCCGATCTGAGGAGTCACACCCAACATAGAAAAGTAGTTGGGATGAGTGACCAGGAACTCGAGACGCTCGGGGTGGTCGCCGCCAGTTAAATTGACGCTGGCGCTACCGATCGTGCTGACGTCTGTAAATACACCCGCTCGATTTCTGAGATCGTCCAGTTCGGGCACCGAGAATGGGACATCTCTCAATCCCAGGCCGGGCTCGTTGAAGGCGATCCTTACCAAACGATCGGGCTCGGGAAACGGAAGCGGGCGCAGCAAGACCGCATTCACAATGCTGAAAATCGCGGTGTTGGCGCCGACTCCCAATGCCAGGGTCAAAACCACAACAGCCGTAAAGGCGGGATTCTTCGAGAACAATCTCCATCCGTGACGCAGGTCCGAACCCAGTTCGCCCCACCAGCGAATTCCCACCGATGCCCGCATGGCATCTTTGTGAGATTCGATTCCGCCGAACTCAATCCTAGCCTGTCGCGTCGCTTCTTGCTGGGACATGCCTTTGCGAACCAGCTCGGCAGCGTGGCTCTCAATGTGGAAACGCACCTCCGTTTCCATTTCACTTTCAAGCCGCTCCGCCTTGACCATCCACTTCAACCACGAGCGGAATCGAGCCGGAAGATTCATATCTGCTCCGGAGTAGTCCGCAGAATACTCGCGATTAACGACGCCATGCGGTTCCATTTTTCGGTTTCCGCATGGAGTTGGCGCCGGCCTGCCGCCGTCAGACTATAGAACTTTGCTTTGCGGTTATTGTCCGATTCTCCCCATTCGCTGGCGATCAAGCCTTGATGTTCCAGCCGATAGAGCGCTGGGTATAACGATCCTTGCTGGATCTCGAGCTGTTCGCCAGAGACCTGCTGTATGCGCAGCAGAACTCCGTAGCCATGTAACGAGCCAAGCGAGACAGCTTTGAGGATCAGCATGTCCAGCGTGCCCTGCAGCAAATCAATCTGTTTGCCCACGCTCTCTCCTTGTATATCTAGGAGAGAGGCTAGCAGAAGTCTCCTAGTCAGTCAAGGAGAGGGTTTTTGCGCGGGACAGTTCCCGGATCACGGGCCACACGGAGGTCATCGCGAAGGCGCGCGTTTTGACTTTCAGAGTTTCCCAGCCAATGCCTTCTGAGCTCCTCGACCTAGACCTTGAGAAAGATTTTCTTGCGCCACAAGAACCACAGCATGATCCAGCAGATCAGCAGCCCGCCGAACGAATAGACCAACGAAGCGTTGGCGACGCTCAGCCCGGCCGCTTCGAGATGCGCCTGGGCGGCTTCGTGCCAATTCATTTTTGTGCCGCTTTCGGTTGTGACGGTAAAGGTATAGCCGGGGCCGTAAATCAGGGAGTCTGCCACGAAGCCCGCGATGGCGTTCATGCCGAATACGAGGATCGGCATGGTCCATCTCCCACGCCAGCGTCTCACCTCGGTCGCCCAATAGAGTAGCGAGAGAAAGAGGAGGCAGAAGCCGCCGCTGAACAGGACGAAGGAACTGGTCCACATGTGTTTGTTGATCGCAAACCAGCGGCTCCAGAGTTCGCCACCAAGCACTGCCAGAACTCCTAAGAAGATCATCCCGCCAATGAGCTCCGCAGCCTTTCGATTTGATTTAAGCCAGTGCCCCGTCAAGACTCCCATGAGTGTCGTTGCGATTGCAGGAATCGTGTGAATGATTCCCTCCGGGTCACTCGTGCCGTCGTAGAGATGGCCTGCAAAAAGTTTACGGTCGAGCCAAGCAGGAAGATTCTGCACCTGGTCGAGGAAAGGAATGTCGCGGCCGGGGATGCCGGCGCTGGGTACGGGCACGAAGCGCACCAGAGCCCAATAGCCGATGAGACATCCGACGCACGCGAGCACTTGGCCGCGCCGTCCGGCCCACAATTCCAGCATCAGTGCAAAGAAGTAGCAAAGCGCGATCCGCTGAGTGACACCCTCGAATCGCCATGTGTGCAGATCGAGCCCGTAAAGAGGTGAGGCGTTTACAAGAAGTCCGATGGCGATGAGGATCAGGCTTCGTTTGAATGCGTGCCAAAGAATCTGACGGTTGGATTGAGCGCGTTGTCTTCGAGCGGCAGTCGAATAGACGAGGGAAATTCCAACGAGGAAAAGAAAAGAAGGAAAGATGAAATCGGCCGGAGTCCAGCCGTTCCACGTGGCGTGCACGATAGGCCAATAGGCGCGTTCATCGCTACCGGGATTGTCGACGATGATCATACCCGCGACCATCAGACCGCGGTAGATGTCCAGGCAAAGCAAGCGGCCGGGAGATCCGGTGGCCGGGTCCCGCACTGAATATTCAGCTGATTGAATGTTGAGATCGGTGGTCGCCATGCGGCAACTATAAATGTGTCTTCTGCCGGCAGCCACAGCAAAAGTTCCGGAGCGACCCCCATTTATGAGGCGACTACACCTTCGCTCGAAGCGCTGAAAGCGTACAGCCTTGGCGTTAAGGAAGACCACGGGATGAGCTCATCGGCTGCTCTGCCCTACTTTCAGCGGGCCATCGAGCTCGACCCGAATTTTGCCGTTGCATATAAGGAAGTCGGCATCTCGTACTACACCGTGGGTGAGCTGGGACGCGCCAGTGAGTATTACGCGAAGGCGTTTCGGTTGCGGGAACATGCAAGCGAGAGAGAAAGGTTGAGTATCACGTCTTTCTACTATGAAAACGTGACCGGCGAACTGGAGAAGGCGGTACAAACCTATAAAGCGGGGATTGAGAGCTACCCGCGCCGTTACCAATGGCGTTCTAATCTGGCCACTGTCTATTCCGAGCAGGGCCATTATGAAAAGTCGGCGGAACAATACCGCGAGAGCCTGCGCC
>JASHQK010000140.1 GCA_030039195.1 Candidatus Sulfotelmatobacter sp. | reverse complement strand
GTGGTCACGCCGGGAGAGCCGGGCCCATTTAGTGGAAATCTGCCCGCGTCGCTGGTGCGGCCAGATCGCAAGGGATTTGCTCCGCGAGTCGGTTTCGCCTGGAAGCCGCTGAAGAACACGGTCGTCCGCGGCGGGTACGGCATCAACTACAACACGGGCGCGTATCAGGGAATTGCGCAACAGCTGGCGTTTCAGCCACCGTTTTCGACGGCTTCAACGAATATCCAATCTGAGCCGGGAGATCTTACGCTCGCGTACGGATTTCCGCCTTCTCCCGGTCTGATCACCAACAGCTACGCCGTGAATCCAAATTATCGATGGGGATACGTGCAGATTCGCAATCTCGACATTCAGCAGCAGATTCGGCCGACGCTCGTCGTAAACATCGATTACACCGGAACAAAGGGCACAAACCTCGATATTCTGGAGGCGCCAAATCGCATCCTCACTTCGACCGGCAGCGCGATTCGTATTCAGGGCGTGCAAGCCTTTACCTATGAAAATTCGATTGGCGATGCCGAAGCGAATGCGGGATCGATTCGCGTGCGCAAGCGCCTGGCCAATGGATTTTCGATTGGCGGAATGTATACGTTTTCGAAGTCGATTGATGACGCGTCTTCCATCGGTGCGGGAGCGACTTCCGCTGCCAGCACACCTGGATTGGGGGGTGGCGGCACAGGAGCGATGGGGGGTGGCGCCAGCGGCGCGACGGCGTCGGCGGGGAGCGGGGCGAATTCGGTGGCACAGAATCCATTCGACATTGCCGCCGAGCGGGGGCTCTCTAGTTTCAACCAGACGCACCGTTTCACCGCAGATTACTTGCTGGAACTTCCTTTCGGCCATGACAAGCGCTGGCTGAGCGGCAACGGCCCGCTGCGCGCAATTTTTGGGGATTGGCAATGGAGCGGCGACTGGACGATTGCGTCGGGTCTTCCCTTTACGCCGCGCTACCTGGGCAACGCGAGCGAGGTCAATGGCGGAACAAATGGAACGCTCCGTCCAGATCTGGTTCCCGGACAGTCGATTCCGCTGTCCCATCCCACGATCGGCGAGTGGTTCAATACAAATGCGTTTACGCTGCCGCCCAATGGAGAATATGGCGACGCGCGCCGCAACAGCATCATCGGCCCGGGGACGAGGGTATTCGACATGGCTTTGACGAAGCTGATTCCGCTGAAAGAGTCACGCATGCTTGAGATTCGGGCGCAAGCCACAAATATTTTCAACATTCCCAACTGGAGCTCGATCGATACATCGGTCACTTCGCCTACGTTTGGGCGAGTGACGGGAGTGGGCGCGATGCGGCAGATCACGATGACGGCAAGGTTCCGGTTCTAGGATGACCGATGAGTAATCGGACAACAAAGTCGAACAGCGGTGTGCGCTCACAACCGAAGATGAAAAATCCACTGCCGAGCTTTGCTCGGCCGGACAGCCGAGGGCGGCTGTCCCTACACGAATTTCCGAGAACGAAGGTGCACATGGGGAAGGGGATTCGTGTCGCTACGCGGCGTCTGCCGAGTCTTTTGGAAAGCGCGAAGGGGGCACTGGCAATTCCTCTGTGCTTCGCTGTTTTGTGTTCCTCTCTGCCCGCGCAGCAAGCGCAACCGTCGGATTACACGTTTCGTGTGCAGTCGGACCTTGTGCTGGTGAATGTGACGGTTAGAGACAAATCCGGAAATTTCGTGCGCGGGCTTAAGCCTGAAGATTTCACGATTCTGGAAGACAACAAGCCGCAAAAAGTGGTGTCGTTCGACGTGGAAGACGTGGATGCCGTCGCGAATCAGGCAGTGGCGCAGACGCGCGCGCTAGCCAATGCGCCGGTCCAGCCGGCCACACCGACGGCGAGCGCTCCGGTTTCCAGTGCAGAGAATGAGTTCAAGGACCGGCGTTTGATCATTCTGTTTTTTGATCTTTCGGCTATGGAGCCAGACGAGATCGATCGCGCCATCACTTCGGCTGCGCACTACGTCGATACGCAGATGGCGCCGGCAGACCTGGTTTCGATTGTCTCGCTGGGAAGTTCGCTGTTGGTGAATCAGGATTTCACTTCCGATCGCGACCTGCTCAAGAAACAGATATTAGCTTTCGGCGAAGGCGCCGGCCAGGGCTACGAAGAAGGAACGACGGGCACGACCGAAGGCACTCCGGACACGGGTCAGCCGTTCACGGCAGACGACACGGAGTACAACATCTTCAATACGGACCGGCGGCTCGAGGCGTTGCGTTCCGTGGCGGAAAAACTTTCACACGTGCAAGTTAAAAAATCCCTGATTTATTTTTCCAGCGGCATGGATCGCACGGGAATTGAAAACCAGTCGGAGCTGCGAGCGGCCACCAACGCGGCCGTACGGGCGAATATGGCGATCTACACGATGGACTTGCGCGGCTTGCAGGCGCTCGTGCCCGGCGGCGAAGCGCAGAACGCCAGTATGCGCGGGACCTCGGTCTATTCCGGGCAGTCGATGATCAGCGCACTCAACTCAAACTTCACGACGCAGGAAACTCTGGTCACTCTGGCGAGCGACACCGGGGGCCGTGCGTTTCTGGATTCCAACGACTTCAGCCAGGTGTATCGAGGCGTGCAGCAGGACACGTCCACCTACTATCTGCTGGGATATCGCAGCACGAATCCGGCGCGGGATGGGCGGTATCGGCGTATTGCGGTGAAGGTGAGTGTCCCCGGAGTGAAGATCGAATATCGCCGTGGGTATTACGCGCCGGCCGATTACCAGCATTCCACCAAGGAAGATAAAGAGCTTCAGCTGGAGCAGGAACTGGCATCGGAACTGCCGTCGACCGACCTGCCTTTGTATCTGAGCACGGCGTATTTCCGGCAGGAGCCGAATAAGTACCTGATTCCGATCTCGCTGGCGGTGCCGGGATGGGAGATCCCGTTCGTGCGCAGCAGCGACCGCGACAAGGCAACTTTGGATGTGATCGGGATGGTGCTGGATAGCGAGAAGCATCCGATTACACGAATTCGCGACACGGTCAAGCTGGCGGTCGATACGACGTCGGAAGTGCAGAAGAAAAACGTGCAGTACGACACCACATTGAGCCTTCCTCCGGGCAAGTATCACCTGAAGTTCGTGGTGCGGGAAAATCAGACTGGGCGTATGGGGTCGTTCGAAACCGATCTGACCGTTCCCGATCTGAAGTCGCAGCCGATGAAGATCAGTTCGATTGTGCTGGCCAGCCAGGTGCAGCCGGCGAAGAAAAGTTCGACGGAGAATCCTCTGATTCATGACGGGTCGGAGATTATTCCCAGCGTGACACACGTTTTCTCGGCGAATCAACATTTACGGCTTTATTACGAGGTCTACGATCCCGGACATGCAACCGCGCAAGCTTCCGAGGAAAAATCTGACAAAGGCGGCATCCGGCTGCTCTCGAACGTGTCTTTCTTCCGCGGCACAGCGAAAGTCTTCGAGAGTTCCCTGGTCGAAGTTACAGAATTAAGCGCGCGCGACCGAAAGGCCGGCGTCTTCCAACTCGATTTGCCGCTCACCTCGCTGAAACCGGGGTTCTATACCTGCCAGGTGAATGTGATCGACGATGCGGCCGGGGTATTCGCGTTTCCCCGAGTCGCGCTGCTGATTCGTCAGCCAGCCGCGATAGCTTCGCGGTAGTTATGATCCCTATGCGCTACCGGCTCGAAGGTACGTTTTCGGCCCGCGTGGTTCCTTTCGTGTTCTCGCTTGGGTGACGTTTGTAATCTGCCGGTGAACAGGCGTGAACACTACCATTTCCTAAACCCCCATGGCTGCCGAGACGAATACGCGGCGGTGGCAGCGACGCCCCGTCGATTTTTCCGTGAAGATTGCTATCTACCAAGATGCCGGGAAAGTCCTGATTCCCGGACAGATCACGGAAATGAGCGAGGGGGGAATGATGGTCTACGCGGGCCTTTCCTTGCAGCCAGGCGATCTTGTGGAGGTCGAATTCGAGCGCCCTGCGCAGCAGACCGTGCCGGCCGTCGTCCGCACCCGCGATGGCTACAGTTTCGGGTTGGAGTTTGTAGAACCTCTGCCCCAGTAGGCGAGCATCCCAGGCACACAAATCGTCAGGAAACTCGCTTTGGCGCGTGCAGTGGTTTTCCCCAACAATCGTTGCAGCGGCCGAGGCTGGATTCCTCGCCCCGCTGGCAAAAACGCAGGCCGCCGGAATGACGCCGTCGCACCGGGCAAGCGAGCCGGATTATTACAGGCGATTTGTGTGCTGACGCCGGCGTTGCGGGTAATCCTCTGAAAACGCGGCACATTTATTTCTTGACATCAATTGCAAATTGCAATATACATAGAGCGATTTGAAATAGGGCATGGGATCGAGCTTGAAGCTGGGCGAAAAAATCCGTTACCTGCGCGAGGTGGAAGGATCGCTGCGCGGGCTGGGACGTCCGATGACGCAACTCGAAATCGTGCGCGCCATCCGCAAGGAGCTGGGCGGCGCCGAGAAGGGCGCCAAGAAAAAGACCATCAGCCAGTCGTACCTGTCACAGATTGAAAACGGGACGCGGCCGCATATGACGCAGTCGTCGCGGGCGCTGCTGGCGAGGTTTTTCAAAGTTCATCCCGGATTCCTGGTCGATGATCCGGAGGGATATCACACGGAATTGACCTCAGACCTGCGGACGACCGAAGGGCAAATCGATGTATGGCTGCTGCAAGGTTCCGAGCGGTTTGCGAGCGATCCGGAGATCAGCAATGTGCTGATCAAGGCGGCCCGCGAGAAAGATACGCGGCGATGCTTGCTGTTGCTGGGCGCGATTCTGGATACGCCCGGACTGGCGGAGCGGTTGCTGGAAGCGTTGCGGCCGGAGTTGGCGCAAGGGAGTAGTCGTCATCATCGCACAGCAATTGCCGAAGGGAGGCGAATCCCATGACTGCGACAAGGCTCGATTGGTCGGATTTTTACTTGAGCTGTTTCGCCGTCGGCTTTTGCTTCAGTTTCTTCTCATTTTTGTTTGGAGGCTCGCGCTTGGGACGGCTGCATCTGCCGCACTTTCACGGACACGGTGTTGCGCATGTGCCCACGGGTGCTGCGGCGCCAGTTGCGTCGCATGCTCCGGTTGCGGCGCATGGTCCAGCGGCGGCGCAGCCAGCAGGAGGAGCTAAAGTTGCGCGCAGCAGTGCCGTATCACCCT
>JASHQK010000139.1 GCA_030039195.1 Candidatus Sulfotelmatobacter sp. | reverse complement strand
GAAGAGCAGTTGAGCGTTAATCTCGCAGCGTGTTTTGCAGCCAATTCGAGCCTGGTGGAATCGATGTCGATGGCAACGACTGCTGCGCCCAACGCGGCAGCAATCTGGACGCCAAAGCCGCCAACGCCGCCGACACCGACAAAAACAGCGACATCGTTGGAAGATAAAGCGGCGCGGCGGATCGCCTCCCAAGGCGTGGTCACCGCATCGGCGATCACAGAGAGAAGCTCCAAGCCCATCCCAGGCGGAAGAGGTTCCGGCACTGTGCACAGGCCGCGGGCGGGCACGCGGACGTGAGTCGCGAAGCCGCCGTCGCCGTCGTTGCCTGGCATGAATTGATTTCGGCAAATAGTAGGCCGCCCGGCCTGGCAGGCTGGACAGATGCCGCAGGGAATCACAGCGGGTACAACGACTGTTCTCCCCAACAAAGCCGCCGCTTTCTCGCCGGCAGCAACTACGCGTCCGCTGATTTCGTGCCCGAGAATAACGGGTAGCGGCTTGCGCGTAGCAACGCCATCCGCGGCAAATCCGACGTCGGTGTGGCAAATACCGCATCCCGCAACTTCGACAATGACTTCTTCGGGACCGGGCTCAAGCGCCGGAAGTTCGAACCTCTCCAGCGGCTGACCTGCCGCACTCAGCCGATAGCCATATGCTCCGTCAATTCGCATATTCCCTCGCGACCGCATCCGTCGCAGAAAGGCTGGCCAGGCGTTTGAGTCCGAGCAGCGCCGCGCCCAGAGCGCAGACAAAATCGCAATCCTGCGGAATGTTGACTTTCACCTTGAGGCGATCCTCCAATGCACGGGCAATGCCCGCCTGGCGAGCGACGCCACCGATCAGCGTCAGCTCATCTTTCATTTCCACGCGTTTGAGCAACGCGCCCGCGCGATCGGCCAGCGATTCATGAATCCCACGCAGGATGTCTTGCACCGTAATGCCCGCGCTGACGTGGTTGATAATCTCGCTCTCCGCTAACACCGCGCACACGCTGGAAATCGGCTGCGGATGCGTCGCGCGGAGCGAAAGCTCGCCTACGTCATCCAGTGCGACTTCCAGGTACTTCGCCGCGCGTTGAATGAACATGCCTGAGCCGGCAGCGCACTTGTCGTTACTCTTGAAGACCTTGACCCGTCCAGTCTCGGTGATGCCGATGGCCCGAGTACACTGCCCGCCGATATCGAGAATCGCCCTGCTTTGCGGAACAGCGAAATGTGCCCCCCGCGCTGCAGTGGTGATTTCCGTAACTTGAATGTCGCGGAAGCTGACGCCATAACGGCCGAACCCGGTTGCAGCAATGTAATCGAGCCGATTCCGCTCAACCCCGGCCTGGGTCAGCGCCTCTTGCAGGGCGGCGGTCGCGGCTTCGTCCACTTTCACGCCGCTGCGCGTGCGGCCCTTGCCTACCACGCGCGGCTGGCGGTTCTCGGCGAAGAGCACGACCGTTTTGGTGAAGCTGGTTCCGCAATCAATGCCCGCCAGAAATGGCATGATCTCCCCTCCAGATCGAGGATTCGAAACTCTGATCGAGTTTCTCCAGGGCGAACAGCGCCGCCCCGACGGCACCGATGAACTGCGCGTCCGGGCTGACCTGCAGCTTGCGTCCGATGACTTCCTCGAGCGCCCGCACCATGCCGATGTTGCGCGCTACGCCGCCCGTCATCGTGATTTCCGGCTCAATATTCAGGCGGCGCGCCAGCGACAGAGTACGCTTAGCAATTGCGATGTGCACGCCTCCGAGAATGTCTTCCCCGCTCTTGCCCTGCGCCAGATAAGAAAGAATGTCGGACTCGACAAAGACGGTGCAGACGGTGGCGATCTTGACCGGATGTTTCGCCTGGAGCGAAAGCGGGCCAACCTCATCCAGGCTGATGCCCATCACTTCGGCTGAATTGGCGAGAAAGCGTCCCGTACCGGCCGCGCACTTATCGTTCATGACAAAGTCCAGCACCTCGCCGTTGGCGCCGACGCTGATGGCTTTCGAATCCTGCCCGCCCATATCGATCACGGTGCGCGTGCCAGGACAGAGAAAGCTGGCGCCTTTGGCGTGACAGGTGATCTCGGTCATCTGCGTATTGCCGAAGGCAATCTTGTAACGGCCATAACCCGTGCCCACAACGAATCCCACCTCACTGCCGTGCAGGCCCGCCTGCTGGCAGCAGGCATCAAATGCGCGCTCGGCTGCGCGTTGCACGTTTGCGCCCGTGTCCACCAGGGCGCGCGCGCGGATCTTCACGCCCCCGTTATCCGACATGATTGCCGCCTTGGTCTGCGTAGAACCGACATCGACTCCGGCTGCGATTCTCATGGGCTCCTCTCGTTACACGTGAACCGAGGCACTGGCTTTGGAGTGTTCCAGCGCCTCAAAGAATGCGTCAATGCGGTTTCTGATTTGAGCCTCAGCGAAATAGCGTGGATCTTCGAGGTCGGACTCGATGTACAGGGTCGGAACTCCGAGCTGCTTGGTGAAGTAGTCGCGCATGTCGCCCTGGCCCGCGGAGAACAGCCGGCAACTTTTCACAAAGTGGATGATGACACCGTCGGCCTTCCACTCCTCCACGTAGCGGCGGATCTGCTCGTAGCGCTGCAGGTAATTCCGGTTGGTTACGTTCTGCGCGATCATGTGCAGAGCCACGGACTCGAATGGACTGTCAGGATCGTGACGGAAGCCGAATTCCCAAAGCCCGCCGACCGTCGAATAGGTCGAGGCCACGGCGCACGCCTGCCACTTCGAGAACATGTCGCGGAAAGTGCGGAAATACGGATACGGCGGCGGGCCCTCCATCACCAGCCGGAACTGCTCCTTTTCATACACCCCTCCGCCCGCATCCGACTTGGCCTGCAGCTCCGCCAACGCGGCCTCAAAGAATTGCACTCCCTCCGGCTTGGCGCGGTACACATACAAAGGTCCCATGAGAGTGATGGCATCGAAATAAGCGTCGAACGGCGAAGGGGAGCGGCGCGCCAGATGCTTAATCTGCGACCACAATTCTTCGGAGCGGCGGGAGCACTCGATCGCCTGCCGGAAGCAATCGCGATCGAACTTGCGGCCGGTGAGTTGCTCCAGCTTGTTCACGGTCTCGTGCAGCTGTTTGACCACGTACTCAACGTCCGAGCGTGACGGCTCATCGCCGCGCATGAAAGGCACGTCGATCACGTACAGCGGCGCGTTCTGCAGCTTGGCAAGGTGCTCAAACCACTTCAGGTATGTGTTGCAGCCGACGAAGTTGCACAGAATCAGCGTTGGAGTTGGAAGTTTTCCGCCAGTGGGCGTAATACCCTTCAGAATGCAGCCGATATCCGCTTTGACGTACGCGCAATTGTCGGCGGCATAGCCCAGTTCTTCCGCGGCCAGGATGGCATCGAGCGACTGGTGGCGAATGGCCAACTGCAGCGCGTTGACCTCGGGATAAATCGGCACGGCGCCAAAGCCCTCCAGCAATTCAACGCAGTTGCCGGAGATCATCATGGAAACCGTGGGCGGATCGCCGAAATTGGCCGCCCGATCCAGCTGTTCGTACCAGGCAAGCATCAGATCCTTCTGCTGCTGGTGGATCGAGCCGCGATATTCTTTCTTCTCCGTCATCGTGAGTCCTCAGTCGAAAACCAGCGATTCCACAAACGTCTCGATCTCTGTCCGCAGGCGGTCGAAGGTAAACGACTTCTCTTCGAACTCCAGTTGCAGGTGAGGAATCCCCGCCCGCTCCAGTTCCTGCTTGTGCGGGACGTAATCGAAATAAGCGGGCTCGCAGAACTTGGCGATCAGAAACAATACCGCATCCGCCCGGCTCCGGCGGACCTTGTCGACTAAACCGTCCCAGCGTGGCTTGCGGAAATCATGACGCACCGATGAGTAGACGGAGCGGTCCAGATAGCTGCTCGCGAGCGCCAGCACCGGATCGCCATCAGTAGGTACGTCGCTTTCAAACCAGCTCTGGCCAATCACAAAATCGTCGTCCACGATGTAACATCCAGCTTCCTCGAGGAGGCGAAGCAAGGGCAGGGGCGGCTGCTCGCAGAACGACCCTTCCACCACGATGCGAATCGAATCCCGCCTGCGCGCTGTGCAGGAATGGAATTGCGCAAGCGCCTGCTCCAGCTGAGTGATGTGTTCTTCGACCGGCAAGAAGTTTCCCACCCGGATGAGTTGATAGAGCTCGGATGTGGGAACCCGTTCGGGATTCTGCGCCCGCAACGTATAGAGCTTCCGAATCAGCGCCCGACTGCGGTTATAGAGAGCGATGGAGCTGCGAATCGCATCCTCGTGAACCTTGCAGTGACCCACCCGCTCCAGTTCACTCAGGATGCGGCGATATTCCTCCGCCAGGAATTGGGCAGCCGCGGGAGAACTGGGATTGTGCGGCAGATGAAGGAAGTCCACGTACATGCCGGGAAAATTTCGCTTCATCACGAAACACAGATTTCGGGCTGAATCGCAGATCGTGGAAAAAAGAAAACCGTCAAACGGCTCAAGATGCCCGGTCAAGCCCATTTCCAGGGTGGTTTTGACGATGGAACAAATGAATGACCCGAAGCGCGCGTCCGCATGCTGAATATCAAGCCGGTCGCCCGCGCCGCTCAGGCCTGCGGGGAGCATGCCGCCAGCGTGGATCAGCTCGACGGGCGCATAAACCGGAAAATACGCAATCGCTTTCCCGCCGGGGTGGGCTTCCTTCCATTCTCGGACCGAGAGAAAGCGCAAACCGGTGCGGGTATCGAACGTTCGTTCGAATAAAGGCATGTGATTATAGATACTGCATGTCGGGCCCCTAGTCTGTGATGGAAATCACAAAATGGCCTGCCGATAGCCTGCGCACGCCGCGGCAGGTCTTGTATTCCCTAGTCAGTTTCACACTTTGGCCATGACATCGGTTAGTTCGATTTCGCTGCTAGGTCTCGACCTGCTTTCGCCTCGAAGGTGCGTTGCATTCGATCGACACCAACCGAAATACAGTCGATCAGTGAAAACGACTTCGAGTGCTTGGCAAGGACCGGGATAAACGCGCCTGAGGCCAAATTTTCCCGATGCGGTCTCGGTCACGGCAGCAGCCATAGAAGTAGCATTTAATCTGGTTACTCTCGGACAGTGGTTTCCCTGATGTGGGATCCTGTTGCAGACTCAAGCGCGAGCCTGGTGCGACTCTTGCGGCAGATAATAATAGAAACAGACCCGGCAAGGCGCGGCGAACTCGAGCTGAAATTTGGTGGGCTCTGCGTGAAAAGGAGTACGTTGCCTGACGCCGTCCCTTGCCCCTCGCGCTCCCCCATCCCGGCTCAAACCGGAGAGGGAGCAACAGAAGTCTGTCGTATTCTTACCTGAACGAAAGCTGGGGCAGGTCAGATCCATTCACAGTTTCGATCAGATTGTTTAGGGGCGCACTTAGGACCTGAGTTCTTCAATTACAACTGTTGGCGGATTGGGGTGCATTCGATCCACCCTGAACCTGGTCGAAGCACGACTGATTTGCCTTGAGCTTGTCGCCAATCTGCTTCATTTCATTGTCGATTTGCCCTTCATTCTTCTGCGCATCATTGAGGGCCTGTTGCGCCGCCTGAAGAGCCTGCTCAGCGTCGCTCAGTGAGCTTTGAGGTTGCGGGGGCTGTGGGGTTGTGGGGGCCGATTGCCCATCTGCCTGAATTGGTTGTTGCCTAAGTTGGTTGACTGTCTGTTGTTTCGCTTCAAGGTCCGACGTCAGTTTCGTTTTCTCTTGTTCGAGTTTTACCTTTTGCTCCTGGAGTTTTCCCAATTCCTCCATTTGCTGGTTTGTCGAATCGAGGAGCTTCTTCAGGAGTGTCGTCTGCTGGGCAGTCAAAGGAGTCTCGGCCGGTGCTGCCGCTGGAGCGCACCCGCTGACATCGACGTCCACGGGGCTGCCATTCATCGCCTTTGCAGCTTCCTCGCTAAGATATTTGGCTTCGTCGGGTGAGTTGGCTGCCGCGGCCATCTTAGATAGGCACGCACTGATTCTGAGCTGATCGAATGGATCCGAGAATCGCCGTTGCGCAGATGTGATATCCACTGCATGCAGCTCGATTGAGCGATTCGAGCAATCAGCACTAAAAAAACAATTGCTCGTGTCATGGAAGAGAACCGATTCATCGGGAAGCTTGGCACCTTCCATAGTCAGCGAAAGCTGTTGTAATTCGTTTTTGAACTTTGCCAGGCGTGCATCTTCGATCTGTTGTTGGCGGTCCAAGTCCATTTGATGTTCGCGTTCAGCCGCCGCGTTGACCGTAGGGGCAGCCGTTACGATCGGTTGCGAGTTTCCGAACAGACGCTTGGCCAAAGCATTGCCAAGAGCTTGCCCGAGCAAGTACGACTGCCCAGCCAGACTGTTAGCGAGAGGATTATTTGCGAGCGAGGAATCGCTCTGCGTGTTCATTCCGCAGGCCGCCTGCTCTTCCGCGAGGCTCGGATGTGAATTGGGGCAGGCAACGAATCTCCCATCAGGGCAGCGCACGTCAGCACACGTACCTTCCTGTGCGAGAGCCGGGACGCACAGAGCAAAGGCCAACACCCCGAGGATGAGGGCCGAGACGAGCTGCGCATTCATTCCGCGACGACTGACCCACCTGAGATATTCTTGCATTTTCCTCAACACCGGTCGTTCCCCTTTCCTGCAAAGCCTGAGATAAAGGTGTCGGGTTGCCTTTACTGCGCTCCTGATGTGGACGGAGTCCAGACATACCACTGAGGCGGAGCGCTCTTGGAGAACACTCTATTGGCTCTTACTGCGCCCCACGTGCTCGGGTAAAGCTTATGGTCCGCTTCTGTGTCAGGCGCGTGTTCATCTCCGTCTCGAATGAACGGGGCTTTGCCTGGAATGCTGGATAGGTCCGGACCTGCAGGCGTAGGGAAAGCGACCGCAATGTGTCCGTGTGACGATCCGCTGGCAAGACCCACTACCACCATGCCTTCATTTGCCAGCTTTTGTACGTCAGAATCGCTCACTGGCTTCCACTCGCTATTGCCCGACTCGATTCTGCTGACGATCTCATTGGCCGAAAGCTCCTCGTTCGACCATACGTCCGATGTCGCCGCCAGGCCGCGTTTGCGAAGCTCGGCGCCCAGGCCTTGGAAATAGAATTTGCAGTTCAACGACTCGCCGAAGTGCGCTCCTCCTTTTGGCAACTTCAAATTCTGTGCGGCAGCATTGAGCATGTCCACCAGAGCAGCCGCGGATGCGGACATGCCCGTGTTCCGAGACTCTAGCAAGGCGTTCACCGCCGCAAGATCTGCCTCATCCTTGGCAAGTGCACGCTGATTAGTTTCGATTGCCTGGTCCGCCACGGTCATGGCCTGGCGAGCAATACTCTCGGCGTTGCTGTCGTTGAGCGATTCGGCTTTGCTCTCAGCGGACTGCGCATTTGTTCGGACCTGCCGCGCTTCATCCAGTTTGCGTTGCGTTTCGCTCAAGTGATCCTGGAGGTACGCTTTTTTTTGCATCAGTTCCGCAATCGTCCGCTGTTCGAGTTGTTGGGCAGCGGTCGGTAAAGCAACGATGATCATGCTGACAAATGTGAAGAAAATCAACGCGGAGGCGCTGGGCAGACATGTAGGAATTCTCCCATTGGGGGAGGCGAACTCAGCCCAAGTCCGATTTGCGATCCCCATTATTTCCCACTTTGCCCAAGCACTAACTCCAGACTTACGGCTTATCTGCGAATTGTCAATATTCGATCGGGATAGGTGGTTACTTTGGAGTGCAGAAGAGGATTTTCTAGATCACGAAACCGGACCACTTCCGATGAGCCGAAACATCAAGGGTTTTAGTGGGTCAGTCAGTTACTTTGGAGTGCAGCAACACGATTTTAAAAACCGGAAAGCCGTTCATTCCAGATACGATGAGCCAAAGTCGATCCGGAAATCTGGGGTGTTCAATGCAGAAGCGTACCGCTAACCTAGTGCCTATACGTAGCCGAACCGCGAGCATCCTCTTACTTTTTATCGCCTCTTCGTTACCCTGTTTTGCTGGCGACCACCATGCGCAGAAGGTCTGCCGAGACGTAGAGAGACAACGGTTGAATTCCGTGGAGCAGGAGTTAACCAAGGGATCCGTCGTAAATGCTCCCGAGTGTGGAGGAAAGACCCCGCTTTTGGTGGCGACCTCGAATGCCAACACTGAAATGATCCGTTTGCTGCTGCAGCACGGTTCTGACGTAAATGCAAATGGTACGGACGGACGAACTCCGCTGGCACAAGCGGCGGGCGATGGGCGAATGGATATTGTTCAAACGTTCGTGGCGGCTGGCGCCAATATTGGCGCAAAAGACAACCAAGGGTGGACCCCACTGGAGCACGCCGCTGCGAACGGGAAAGAGGACATTTGCCAACTCTTACTGGCCAAGGGTGCGGACGTGAATGGCAAGGACGATGAAGGATGGACGCCGTTGGCGAGGGCAGTTGCGGAAGCACAACTCCAGGTGGCCACACTGCTCCTGGCGCGAAATGCCGACGTAAATGCAAGGGACAATGCTGGCTGGACGCCCCTGTCCCGCGCAGCGGATGCCGGCTATTCACAATTGGCAAACATCCTTCTCGACGATCACGCCGACTTTAATTCCAAAGACAGCGAGGGGTGGACACCTTTGGGAAGGGCTGCGAAGAAGGGTAACGTGTCGATAGCGGCTTTACTGCTCAGCAAGGAGGAAGCTGCGCCGGACGCGGTGGTGCAGGCCGGGAAATTGCGGGAAGGACTCCAACAGTATCTCGAAATATTGCAGCAACTGCCAGACAATGCAGCGATTGAAATGGATGAGTCCTTGCGGGAAAAGATCATCAAGGTAGTTTTACAACTGAATCCTCCCCCGGCATTGCCCGAGGAAGCGGTTCGGCATGCAGCATACGCTCAGGCCGCTTTAGCCGAAGCGAATAAGGCTCCTGATTCTGATACCGGCAGCAGCTACTTGGATAACTCCATTAGTGAATGGCAAAAAGCGCTACGAATTGCTCCTTGGTGGGGGCAAGCCTATTTCAATATGGCCGCAGTTCTGGAGAAGACACAGAGGCCTGCCGAAGCCGCCCAGGCATTACAGCTTGATCTTACCGCCGATCCTCACGCCGCCAACGCTCAAGATATCAATATGGAGATTTACAAACTGCACTACGAGGCGGACCAATACGCCAAGGCAGCTCGGCTGAACGGAACCTGGAGGGACGGTTCCGGAGATGCATACAACGTAACGGTTCACGGAAATGACGTCACGATTGATGGCCCGTATTCCATCAAGCTCAAGGGCACCCTCGATGCAGCGGGTACCTTGCGCGGCAGCTATCATGATCAAGGCGGTACCTGGAATAGCCCCCAATCCTGTGGCCATCCGGAACTTCAAGGACTCAGCTGCGAAGTGCCACCTGGAGAAAGCACCTTCACAGGCAAGGTCAATACAGACGCCAATTCCTTCACTCTCGATTACGTCAGGCCTCATAAAGTGGAGACGATGAGTACGGGTGATATTGGAGGATTGTTGACCGTCTGTTACGCCACGCTGTGTAAGGGAGTGACATCACCTGGCGATTCCGTGCACTTGGTGCTAACAAAATAACTTGAGTGTGGCCTTGCTTTGCCTCGACCATATCTCCTCCCTAGAGTTAGAGATGATCACAAGGCAAGTACGGTTTTCCGGCAAAACCGTGTCTTACACCGCCGACATGGAGCTGATTCATTCGCTGCTCCTACTGTCTCGTCGGAATCGAGTTGAGACCGATGATCGCTTATAAGGATGGGAGGTTCGTCTGCCGCGACTGCGCCCACACAGTGCGCCCCGGATTCCCTGAATACATGTGTTCGTGTCGCCAGTGCCTAAGCCTGTTTGGCAAACCGACGTCAAGACTCAGTGTTTCCGACTAAAGTTTCTTCGAGTTCCGTCGACGTGCCCCGCAGGAGGGCACTATGGCTGCCGATCTTCCTCCCGCCGCGGAGTGCCTTCGCATGTCCACCGAGCACCTGCAGTATTCACTCGACTCATCTCGGCACGCTGCAAGTTTATCGTCCTCGCGCGTACCAGATCGAGCCTGGAGACTTGTAGTTTCGGCCTTCGCCCCAAACGACGTGTGTGGTGCCAAGGTTATCGATGCCGATGGAAAACAAGTTGCCAAAAAGGAAATAGGAAACCGCGGGAGAGGATGTAATCATATCCCCGCACCGGCCCGGAGAGCTGCGACTCCGACGACCAGGTTGCTCCACCGTTGGTGGAAGAACGATAGAAGGTATTCCAAAGCGGACGGTTTTGCTCATCCACCATTCTAGTGTCC
>JASHQK010000138.1 GCA_030039195.1 Candidatus Sulfotelmatobacter sp. | reverse complement strand
TAGCCGGTCCCGCAAGTCGTTGCTGAGGGGCAGGCGTAGTAGGACTGGATGCCGTTCCAGTCGGGATTCTCCGAGAGCTCCTCGGCAACACCGCCACGATTCAGGAAGTAGAACAAGCCATAGCCGCCGCGAATGACAGTTTTGCCATCGCCACGCAGATCGTAGGCAAAGCCGACGCGCGGGCCCCAATCATCATGCGGCGTGTTGATCAAAGCCTTCGGCCAACCGGCGGTGCCGGCCTCGACTAGTTCGCCCGTCGCAGGATTGAAATTGGACATGTGGTTGCTGGCTTCGCTGGGCCAACTCAATATGTCGTAGCGCAAGCCGAGATTCAACGTCAACCTGGGAGTGACGCGCCAATCGTCCTGCCCGAAGAAGCCGTTTTCCCAGCTCCGCGTCTGGTAGTAACCCGAGAACGCGCCCGCCTGGTAGCCGCCCATAAAACCGGCCAGCAGCTCGGAGGTTTCATAGCCGGTAAAGGTTCCGTGAGCCGAGGTCGGAGCCGGCATGCCGCCGTAATTGCCATCGTCGATCCAGAAGTAGCCTTTGGCGTCATTCCCCTGATCCCAGTTCACATCGCGATGAATAATGCTGGTGCCAAACTTGAAGGTATTTTTTCCTTTAATCCAGCTCACTGCATCACTGAACTGGTTCGTCGGCTCGACGATCAAATAGGGACCGCCGTCACCCACATAGCTCAGGTTGCCGTACCATCCACCGATGATCGGCATGCCGCCCAGCAACGGAGACGTATTGGCATTCGCAATCCCCAGGCTGGCCGCTAAAGGAACGTTGGCATCCGGCTGCTGATATCCGGAGAGATCGCGAATCCAGCCGTAATGGAATTCGTTGATCACGGTCCCGCTGAAGATATGCGTATAGCCGACCGCAACCTGACGCGGGTGCGACGGATTCGTGCCATTGCCGGAGGGCAGGAAGTGCGTCGAATCCTGCAGAAAAGGGATGTTGTTCAGAAAATCCGTACCCAAGCTGTAACGGGCGAAGATGCTATCTTTCGACGACATGACGTAATCCAGACGAGCGTCGTAATCGTCCAGATTCTCAACGTTGTAGACCGCGCGCTGAAAGTTCGGCGAGTTCGTGGCGATGTCCGCACCCGCGATGTTCGGATTGGGAAAGGCGTTCAGATAATTCGCACCTGCCTGGATCTGGTTGCCAGTCGGAATGATGTTCAGCGCGGTGTTTCCCGTTTGCGACGCGCTGACGCCGCCGACCCAGCCAAAGGGCAGACAGGTTTGCGGGTTGTAGACGTAGCCAAGGCCCGCGGCAAATTGCGGTAGGAGGGTCGGCGTTGAGCCGGTTGTGTACAGGTTCGGGCAGATGGCTTGAATCGGAACACTCGTCGCTGTTCCCGTTCCACTCGCGCTGAGCAGTTCGGTGAAATTGCCCTGGCGCATCAAAGCCGTCGGCACTCGCGTCGTGGTGATACCTGCAGGCAGGTTTTGGCGCCATCCCTGGTAATCGACGAAGGCGAACAGCTTGTTCTTCCAAATCGGGCCGCCCAAGGCTGCACCAAACTGATTGCGGCTCAGCTCAGGAGTGGCCACGCAGTTGGACTCTCCCAGCGAAGTGCACTGAGGGTTGGAAGTGTATTGGAAGACGTCGGCAGCCCCGATTTTGGAGCGGTTGAACCAATAAAAAGCGCCGTGGATCTGGTTCGTCCCGGACTTCGTTGCCACCTGCACCACGCCACCGCCGGAGCGGCCAAATTCAGCGGGAGGAGTGCTGGTTGTCATTTTGAACTCGGCTATATCTTCAATAGCTGGGAAAATGACCAGCGTGTTGACCAGCGATTCGTTATTATCGATGCCGTCCATGATGAAATTGTCGGATTGAGGCGGCAGACCATCCACGGCAAGGGCGGCCGCGCCGGAATCGGCGTTGCGCCAAGTTTCGGCGTTGTTGTTCGGAGCACTCGCGTTGTCGGAGTACTGGCCGCGGCTGACGCCCGGAGTCAACAGCGCTAATGTCGTAAAGTTGCGGCCGTTGAGCGGGAGGTCGACAACTTGGCGTCCCTGGATCACCTCGCCTGCGCTTGAGGTAGCCGTGTCGACAATCGGAACTTCGCCGGAAACCTCGACGGTGGTTGAGGTCGCACCGGTCTCCAATTTCAAGCTCACTTCGAGGACTTGAGAGACGTCAAGGGAGAAATCGGCGGTAGCCGTCTTGAAGCCTTCTTGTCTTACGTCAAGATGATATTTCCCAATCGGCAGCGCACTCAGGGCGTACTGGCCCGCCGTGTCGGTTTTCGTGCTCAGGACGCGTCCAGTGGCCGCGTCGGTGATAGTAACAGTGGCACTCGGTATCACGGCGCCAGTCGGGTCGGTGATTGTACCGATCACGCGGGCGGTGTCGCTTTGCGCTAACAGGAAAGCGCTCATTCCGAAAATGAAAATTAGTACCGGTACAAGCTTACTTTTCATAAGTTAGGTCCTCCGATTAGGTGGCTGCGACGAATCACAGAGTTTGCGACACAGCCGATCATCGAGTTCATCTGAATTTGAGACCTGGGCGGGCGAGAAACCTCGTGCGGGAAACATGGAGCAGTTTCATTCTGGGACGCACGGGGTCCCCGCTGGACATGAACATTTGCACGTATTAGTACAATTCCGTTAGAGGATGGGAGTTTCAGTAGGTTTTATACAGTTACAGGAGTAAAATGCCGTTATTGCAACACGATAACTTGCCGTGTTACCTCACTGTTAAATGGCTGTGACGCGCACACTCGCTCCGGGCTCGCAAGAATTCTCCCAACAAATAGATCGGATTATTAAAAGTCATAGCCTGCGAGGATCAGAGGCTCTCTGCAAGCTGCTGCAGTATCTGGCGAAGCAGTCGCTCGAACATCCGGATGCGCCGCTCAAGGAATATCAGATCGCGACGGAAGTCTACGGGCGCAACGATTTTGATCCGCAGTCCGACTCCAGTGTTCGCGTGCAGGCTGGACGCTTGCGAATGAAGCTGGCTGAATACTATGCCAGCGAGGGCGCGAATGATTCCGTCGTGGTAAAGGTTCCAAAAGGGAATTACCACCTCGTCTTTGAATCGAGGCACAACGAACCACGCACGGAAGCGCCCTATCACCGCGAAGACTCAGTTTCCGTCATTTCGAAAGCTGAAGTTCCAGTGCGATGGCGCTTTGCCGTTATCGCGCTGACCGCATGTCTGATCGTCTCGCTGATTGTGTTGGGCGCCTTGATTTGGGGCCACAAGCGGGCCGACGCATCGACCGTGAACGTCCAGGAATTCAAGGCCATGAGTGGTCCACTCGCCGAGTTCTGGAGGCCGTTCACTTCGGACGCGGAAGATCCCTGGGTGATTTACAGCAATGCTGCTTTCGTCGGACGTCCGGAAACCGGAATGCGCTATTACAATGCGCAGGAAGATGGGAAGGCAACGGTGTATGACCACTACACCGGCGTCGGCGAAGTGCTGGCGGTGCACTCTCTCGACGAAGCTTTTTCCAGCCTCGGCCGGCACGTCCGCGTGAAGCGAGGCAGTCTATTTACGCTCGACGATGCGCGAAACACGAACCTGATTTTCATCGGGTCCCCTTCGGAAAATCTTTCGCTGCTCGATATTCCTGGCACGCAGGACTTCGTTTTTCAACGCGCCATCAGCGGTCCGCGCAAGGGAGATCTGGAAATCATCAATAAAGATCCGAAATCTGGAGAGGCGGCAAGTTATCTGGCGAGTCCGTCGAATGCGCCATTGGTGGAAGATTATGCGGTGATCGGGCTCGTCCCGGGAGTAACTGCCGGGCGGTTTGTGATGATTCTCGCCGGCACCACCACATTCGGCACGGAGGGCGCAGTCGAGTTCGTCTCTCAACCGGAATCGGCTCAGAGGGTTCTCGAGCAGATGCCGGGATCGTCCAGCCAGATGAGGCCCTTTGAAGCGCTGGTGCGAGTCAAGATCGCTCGCGGCGTACCGATCGAGAGTGAACTCGTCACCATGCGCTTACGCTGACATGTAGGGGCGGACGCATTCGTCCGCCCCGTCGCGCGCGGCGAGGCGTTTTGCACTACGGACAGACTTCAGGGGCGAAACTGGGCTTCCTAGGCTTTGGCGGCGAATGCAGGTTCGCGCGTAGAGCGGCTGATCCTCACGTCATACAAATCGTCGACACGATTGGTGAGCACAGCGGCGATCAGGAAAAAGATTCCTCCAGCTACAACGGCCGTCAGCCGGTTGTTATTCAGCACGTGAGCCATCACCCAACCGAAAAACAGCGAGGCTGTAATTTCCGGAATCACGATGAAGAAGTTGAAAATTCCCATGTAGACACCGGTCTTAGCCGGCGGAAGCGATCCGGCGAGAATCGCATAGGGCATGGCCAGCGTACTCGCCCACGCGATGCCAACTCCCGTCATGGAGAGCAGCAGCATGAATTTGTTGTGGATGAGCGCGACCGAAAGCAGTCCCAAGCCGCCGCACATCAGGCAAAGAATATGGGCACCTTTGCGGCTCAGTCGGCGTGCAAGCACGGGGAGAAGAAAGGAAAATCCGAAGCAGACCAGCGAGTACATTCCGAAGCAGACGCCCGCCCACTCCACCCCGGCCGTATACAACGGCGAATTGGTATCGGCGGCGCCGAAAATGTTTCTGGCCACGGCGACGGGAAAATACAGCCACATACAGAACAACCCCAGCCAGGTACAAATCTGCACCCAGGCGAGTTGGCGCATGGTGCGCGGCATTTCAGCGATCGAGGCGAGAATTTCGCGCGCGCCCGACAGCGGTCCTCGCTGCTCGGCTTTGTGCCTTTCAAAATCCGCAAAATCGTCAGGGGGATATTCTTTCGTCGTGATGATGGTCCAAAGAACCGCGCTCAAGAACGCGACGGCTCCGATGCGGAAAGAGAGGCGGACGGTGAAGGGAATCGCCCCGGTGTGCGAACTGCCGACATGAAAAACATTGGTGAGGAGATAAGGAAGTGCGGAGGCAATCACCGCGCCTAGGCCGATAAACAAGCTCTGCATTGCGAATCCGCGGGTGCGCTGCGCTTCCGGCAGCAGGTCGGCGACGAAAGCGCGAAACGGTTCCATACTGATGTTGATCGAGGCATCGAGCACCCAGAGCAGGCCGGCGGCCATCCACAGCGCGGAACTTCGTGGCATCAGGATCAGAGCCGCCGAACTGAGAATCGCGCCTGCCAGGAAGTATGGGCGACGGCGACCGAGCGGTCCCCAGGTGCGATCGCTGGCGTGGCCAATAATTGGCTGCACGATCAAGCCGGTCAGCGGAGCGGCCAGCCACAAGATGGGAATCTGATCGGCGCGGGCACCCAGATATTCGTAGATGGCGCTCATGTTTGCCATCTGCAGTCCCCAGCCGAACTGGATGCCGAGGAAGCCGAAACTCATATTCCAGATTTGCCAGAATGTACGTGGCGGCTTTTCCATCGCGATCCTGTCCTGAGAATTCCGTAGAGCCATTCGCGAAAACAACTTCACCCAGACCGGACCAAGATTAGCACGAGCTTCAAGGTCGGCTCGAATCGGCGTTCATTGATCAGCTGGATAATCATTTGACCCGGAACTCCCCCTTCGGGAAATCCATCCTCCAAACTGTGCGATGGCCTGCTTCGGCTTGCGATCCAGCCTTACTCCGGAGAGTATGTTTGAGCGCCGCACACTCCTCATCTGCGGTGTGACTGCGAGGTTGGAGTTAGACTGTGCGTCATGACGTTCCTGCGGGATCAGGGTCGTGAGGTTAACGCGAAACGAGGCCCAGCTCCAGTTGCACTCGTGTGCAAGCCTGCCGTCCGGACTGCGCATCCCGCCCGTGCGCTCCTGCTTCTTGCAATCCTATTGGCTGTCGAAGGACTAGCCATCTGGGCGCAGAATACGGGCCATTCCACCGAGTCTCCTGAGATGCGGCAAGTCCAACACGCGCTCACCCTTGCCGAGCACGGAGATAAGCCGGGAGCAATGAACGTTGTTCTCAGCCTGCTCCAGCAGCACCCGAACTTTGCGCCGGCAATCAAGCTGAAAGGCATGTTGTTGGAGGAGGCAGGACGTAGCGACGAGGCAGCAGCAGCCTATGCAGAAGCTCTGAAGCTCACGCCGAACGACCCCGACCTCTTGCTGGAATTGGGCACGTACAAACTTCATGCGGGAGAGAAAGACGAAGCCATCAAGCTGCTCGAGCACTGCGTCCGGATTTCTCCGGGCAACGCAGACGCACAATACTATCTTGCCCAAGCCTATCACCTGAATGGGCAGGACGACCTGGCGCTGCGCGCGATCCGCCAGAGCGTGAAGGCCGAGCCCGACAATCCATCTATATGGCAGAAATATGGCGAACTGCTCTGCGGCACGGGAGAGTGCCAGGCAGGGCTGCCCTGGCTCGTCAAGGCGCAGCACGCGGATGCTTCGCTGCCGCTGATTGACTACGACATTGCTCTGACAGATTTCAAATTGGAGGACCTCAACGCTGCCGCGCCTTATGCCGCGCGCGCCGTTTCGTTACAACCTAACAGCGTTCCCGCTCTCCAGTTGTTGGCGGACGTCGACACCAAGCTCGCCCATTGGCAGGATGCAAAACAGGCCTATGAGCGCATCCTCGCACTCAAGACCGACGATGTAGAGTCGTTGCTGGGGCTTGGCCAGTGCGAACTCGAACTGAAAAACTATCCGGCCGCCATCGAAAAACTGCAGCGCGTGCTGCAGTTGGCTCCTACGCGGCTGCTGGCACATTACTACCTGTCGCGCGCGTATGCCGGGATGGGCAAGACGGCGGACGCGGAGCACGAAGCCGCTCTCCATCACCTGATGATGGAACAGCTGACCTTCGGCCGCGCCGTGGAAAGCGATGAACGTGAAAGGCCGATCCAGAATCGAGCCTCTCAGTTGCTGACCGAGCACCGCGAACAGGATGCATTGCAGCTCTACCGGCAACGGTTCAAGGGAACTCCCGCCACGGATGCGGATGCTTATGTGTTTGTTGGCAAATTATATTTGTTCGGAGGAAACAACGTAGACGCCCTGCGTGCTCTTCATCAGGCGCTCGAACTTCAGCCCACTGTTCGCGGAGCTCATACGTATGAGGGAATCATGGCGCTGAAACAAGGCGACCTGGCCACGGCCGAGACCGAGTTTAGAACAGAACTCGCCAACGACCCGAGCTATCAGCTGGCGATTGCCGAAATGGGCGAAGTCCGCTATCGGCAAGGACAATGGTCCGATGCGGTAGAACAACTGGCGAAATCCAGAACCATGATTCCTGAACTTCTCTATATGCTCTGCGATTCATACTTCCATCTCGGCAAAGTGGAGGGCGCCGACTTGAATGCGGAAACGGTCGCCGCCTACGGAAGAAACAATCCGGAACTCATGAAACAACTGAACCAGCTTCTCCTCCGCAATGGACAAGCGGAGCTTGCCGCGCGTCTGTCGGCCAATCAGGAGCAAAGATAGACGAATGCCGTTGGGTGGGACTTTGAGCGCTAAGGCTGTTAACAGCAACTACCGAACACAGAGGTAACTTCCGAGCCCTGATGCTCAAAAGTATTATTGAATCATGGTCTCTTCTCGATACCTCGTGCTCGCAATCTTCTTCGCCATCGCACTGACTGCCGTCGCTCAGAAGGCGCGTGGCTCGCGCGCCCAGGATATTCCCCTTGTATGGGAACCGCCCAGCTTCGATTTCCCGTCCACCGCCCCGAAAGCAACTGTTTCGAAAATACCAGCAGTGTCGAAAATGATGATAACCAGTCTTCGGTTAGCCGATATCGACATCATTCTAGGAGAGACCTCTTTAGACAGTGTGCCGGCGCGCTTCGGGCGGGACGTAGGTCAGAGCCGCGATGCAACTGAAGCGCGTCAATGGCTCTGTTTTTACGGGATGGACGCGGACGAATATTGGGCACTCTGGCTTGAGAGCAGCGCGTTGGGAGGCGGCAGAGTCGATGGCTTTGCGCTAGAACGGCTGGGCAACGGCGCACAGTTCGATCCCCGCTGCCGGATGCTCCGACAAGAGGATGGCGGATTCAAACTTCCAATTCCCCTTCGCCTCGATATGACAGAGATGCAGGTCCGCAGCCTCCTAGGTGAACCCACGCAGAGATACGGCAATATTTTGGCTTTCGATCATGGCCATCAAGAAACCATTCGCAACGAGCCGTTCGTGGTATCGAATATCGTAGCGGTCGGTATTCAAGGTGGTGTGGTATGGGCCGTCCAAGTGTGGTCGGTACAGTCACTCCTAATTGCGCAGGAGGCGACCACCCCTAAAGTCGGCCAATCCCACACGCTGAGACCGAAACTTCCTGTGGTTGACGACAATGCTTGTCCGGGCAGGGGTAAGATGATCCCCAATGTGAAAGTATCGGAGAATGATCTGATCTATCCCTCGTGGAATGCCAACGGCAAATCCATCGGTGCGC
>JASHQK010000137.1 GCA_030039195.1 Candidatus Sulfotelmatobacter sp. | reverse complement strand
CCCCCCCGGCTCATACTCACAGTTGAAATCTTCGATCATCGATACAATTCGAGGAGACTCCGACCTACCACCCCCTTGTTTGCAGCATGTGCGCTTCATCCAGGGCGCTGACGGCGAGGCCTTTCATCGCTCCCTGCAGGTCCTCGCTGACTTCAAGTAACACTTTAGGGTCTTGGTAGTGCGTGGCGGCGAGCACGATGGCGCGGGCGCGTTTGGCTGCCTCTTCCGGATCGGCGAATTCGGTCGAGTTCTTCATGAAGATTCCCGATCCCACGAACACGGCTTCGGCTCCGAGCTGCATGACGAGCGAGGCGTCGGCGGGCGTGGCGATGCCTCCGGCGGAAAAATTCGGCACCGGCAGCTTGCCGGCTTTCGCGACCATCTTCACCAGCTCGTACGGCGCTTGCAGCTCTTTCGCCTTGGCATAAAGTTCTTGTTCGCTGAGCACGGTCAAAATCTTCATGTCTTGCACGATCTGGCGGATGTGCTTGACCGCGTGCACGACGTCTCCGGTGCCGGCTTCGCCCTTGGTGCGGATCATGGCGGCGCCTTCGGCGATGCGGCGCAGAGCTTCTCCGAGATTGCGCGCGCCGCAGACGAAGGGCACGGTGAAGGCATGCTTGTCGACGTGGTGGGCTTCATCGGCGGGCGTGAGCACTTCCGATTCGTCGATGTAGTCGACGCCGAGTTCCTGCAGAATCTGGGCTTCCGCAAAATGTCCGATGCGGCACTTGGCCATCACGGGGATGGAGACGGCCTCCATGATCTCGCGAATTTTCTTGGGCGAGGCCATGCGCGCGACGCCGCCCTCGGCGCGGATTTGCGCGGGCACGCGCTCGAGCGCCATCACGGAGACGGCTCCGGCTTTTTCGGCGATCGTGGCCTGCTCGGCGTTAGTGACGTCCATGATGACGCCGCCCTTGAGCATTTCGGCGAGGCCGGTCTTGAGACGAAGTGACGTGTTGTTGCCGTTGGACGAATTTCCGTTGTGGGACATGTGCGACACCTGTGGATACCTTTTCGCGATCGCGAAGAATGGCTGCCAGCTTACCTTTCACCATTGTGCAGGCAGGCCGAAGCAGCTCAGCTAAACCCTTTGGATGATGGGAACCCGGAGGGGTTTCGCCATGTCCATTTTATCGCGGGCGAACCGATTGCGGAACCCCGGGAAAATCTACCACGGAGACACAGAGACACCGAGAAAATCGGTAGAAGTGGTCCTCCGTGACTCCGTTCCTCCGTGGTGATCAGCGCTCGACGAACTTCCCGAACATCTTTTCCGGATCGATCGCGATGAACACGCCTTTGCTGCGGGCCAGCACTTCGCCCTTTTCATTCAGGATTTCTGCCATATTGATGTGCTGGCGTCCGTGGACCGAGACTTCCCTGCCCTCGGCGCGCAGCGATTTTTTCAGGGGCACGGGCTTCAGATATTCGACCGTCATCTCTTTCGTGAGCGCGACGACGTGCCGGAGTTTATTGACCTTGCCCATGGCGTCGTCGAGGATGCAGGCTATCACGCCTCCGTGGCAGTGCCCGGGTGGTCCGGTATAGCGTTTCGAAAGCCGGAATCGGCAGACGAAGGTCTTGCGTTCTTCGTCGAGCGTGAATTTCAGGCGCATGCCTTCGGGATTGTCGGGTCCGCAGACGAAGCAGTAGTTCTTTTTCAGTCTGTGGTGCTGCGTTTCGTGGCCGTGGATCTTACTGGGCATGGCAAGGATTCTATCTGAGAGCTCATTTTCACCACAGGGGGCACAGGGGAGCACAGAGAGTTCGGGCACTTTCTTCGCGCGAGTGATTCCTGTATACATATTCGGTTTCGGTCTGAAAGCAAGTGCATAGGTCCTTCGGCGTAAAGAACGCGCCTCAGGATGACAACCGGATTGTAGGCAGTCCATTGGAGCCTCTCATGAAATCGCTCGCTATCTTCGTTCTCGCAAGCCTCTGTTTCGGATCGTCATTTCTCATCGCCCAGAACACGCAGAACTCCAGCACACAAGCGGATCAATCGGCTGCTGCTTCGCACAAAAAGAAATCGGCAAAAAGCGAGGAGAAGAAGCCGGAGCAGGCCGAAGCCAACTGCAAGAACGGCGGCGAAGGATGCCCATCCTCAAGCGAAGAAAAGAAGCCGGGGATGAACGCCGGGACTTTCTCCGGGCTCAAATGGCGTTCGATCGGCCCTGCAGTAGCCTCGGGGCGCGTGATGTCGATCGCGGTGAATCCCAAGAACAAGTTTGAGTATTACGTCGGCGTGGCGTCGGGCGGAGTTTGGAAGACGGTCAACGATGGCACGACGTGGACTCCGGTCTTCGATGGCGAAGGTTCATATTCGATCGGAAATGTCGCGCTCGATCCGAATGACTCGTCGGTGGTGTGGGTGGGAACAGGCGAGAGCAATTCGCAGCGCAGCGTCGGTTATGGCGACGGCATTTATCGGTCGGATGATGGCGGAAAGAATTGGCAGAATCTCGGGCTGAAAAAGTCCGAGCACATTGGGCGCGTAGTCATCGACCCGCGGGATTCGAAAGTTGTTTATGTCGCGGCTGAAGGCCCGCTGTGGGGCCCGGGCGGCGATCGCGGATTGTACAAAACGACCGACGGCGGAAAGACGTGGAAGGCCGTGCTGACGATCAGCGAAAACACGGGGGTGGTCGATGTGCAGCTGGATCCTTCGAATCCCGACATCGTGTATGCGGCAGCGTATCAGCGGCGGCGGCATGTTTTCACGCTGATCGATGGCGGCCCGGAGAGCGCGATCTACAAATCTACCGACGCGGGCGCGACATGGAACAAGCTGAAAGAAGGCCTGCCGAAAGTGGATATCGGACGCATCGGCCTGGCCGTTTCGCCGGCGGATCCAAGCGTGGTCTACGCAACGATCGAAGCAGCGGACGGCAAGGGCGGGATTTTTCGATCGAATGATAAGGGCGCGACCTGGGAGCGGCGCAACGAGTTCGATGAAGGAGCGATGTATTACGCGCATCTGGTCGCCGATCCGAAAAATCCGGACCGCATTTTTGTGATGAGTGTTTCGCTGCGCGAGTCGCTCGACGGCGGCAGGACGATTCACCGGGTGAATGAAGTGAATCATCATGGCGACAATCATGAGATCTGGATCGATCCCGCAGATACCCAGCATTGGCTGCTTGGCTCCGATGGCGGAATGTACGAGACCTGGGACGACGCGAAGAGTTGGCAGTTCAAGGCAAATCTGCCGACGGTGCAGTTCTACGACGTTGCCGTCGACTACGCAGTTCCCTTCTATCACGTCTGCGGCGGGACGCAAGACAACTTCTCGTGGTGCGGGCCGACACGCAGCCGCAATGTCAACGGCATCGTGAATTCCGATTGGTATGTGACAACCGGCGGCGACGGATTCCGGGCGCAGGTTGATCCCGTCGATTCGAACACGGTTTATGCGGAATCGCAGTATGGCGTGCTGGTGCGCTACGACGTGCCGACCGGACAGGAATTGACATTGCAGCCGCAGGAAGGCAAGGGCGAGCCTCCGCTGCGCTGGAACTGGGATTCGCCGGTGATCATCAGTCCGCATTCGCACACCCGGTTGTATTTCGCAGCCAACAAACTGTTTCAGTCCGATGATCGGGGCGACACTTGGAAGGCGATCTCGGGCGACCTGACGCGGCAGATCGATCGCAACAAGCTGCCAGTGATGGGGAAAGTCTGGGATCCGGATGCGGTGGCGAAAAATGCTTCGACTTCTTTTTACGGAAATATCGTGGCGCTGGCGGAGTCGCCGAAAAAAGAAGGCCTGATCTATGTCGGCACGGATGATGGCTTGATTCAGGTCACCAGCGACGGCGGGCAGAATTGGACCAAGTACGAAAAATTCCCCGGTGTTCCGGACATGACGTACGTAAGCCGGCTGGCGGCTTCCAGTCACGATGAGAACACCGTCTACGCGGCGTTTGAAAATCACAAGAACGAAGATTTCAAGCCGTATCTGCTGAAGTCGACCGACGTGGGAAAGACCTGGACTTCGGTTGCGGGCGATCTGCCGGAAAACGGGCCGGTTCTCGCGTTTGCCGAAGATCCGGTGAACGCGAATCTGCTGTTTGCCGGGACTGAATTTGGCGCGTACTTCACGATCGACGGCGGCCAACATTGGGTGAAGCTGAAAGGCGGCTTGCCGACGATTTCTGTGCGCGACATGGTGATCCAAACGCGCGAAAACGATGTGGTGATCGCGACGTTCGGGCGCGGATTCTACGTACTGGATGACATCACGCCGCTGCGGCAGCTTAAGCCGGAATCGACGCAGCAGGCTGCGGCGCTGTATCCGGTGGAAGACGCGTTGATGTATATCGAGCGGCATCCGCTCGGTGGGCGCAAGAAAGGCATGCAGGGCGATGCGTTCTATGTGGCCGACAATCCTCCATATGGCGCGGTGTTCACGGCGTATCTGAAAGAAAAAATCAAAACGAAGAAAGAAAAGCGGCAGGAGGCCGAAAAAGAAGCCGCGAAAAAAGGCCAGACGCTTCCCTACCCTTCGAACGACGAACTTCGCGCCGAGGCGCAGGAAGCGATGCCGGAAGTTTATTTCATGGTCTACGACGAAAGCGGGGCGCCGATTCGCCGCGTCGATGCCAATACCGATGCGGGCTTTCAACGTGTGGCGTGGGACCTGCGCTATCCAGCAATGCGCGTGAAAGAGCATCGGGAGGGAGCCGAGGACGAGGATTTCCCCAGCATCGCGGATTACGGTCCGCTGGTGCTTTCGGGCAATTACTCCGTTCGCATGTTCGAGAAAGTCGATGGCGCGGTCACAGAAGTGGCCGGGCCGCAGTCGTTCAAAGTCGTGACTGAGGGTTCCGCGTCAATGAATGCGGCGGATCGGGCAGCGCAGGAGGAATTTCTGAGTAAAGTAGCGCGCCTGTACCGTGCCGTCTATGGCGCGACGAAAACGGCTGAGGACGTGCAGTCCAGACTGAAGACGATTCGCGAAGCGCTCGAAGAGACCCCGGCAATCGAAAAAGAGCTAGGGGCCCAGGCGGATCAGATCGAGCAGCAGGATCGCGATATTCTGCGCGCGCTGCGCGGCGATCGCGACATCGCACGCCGAAACGAGCCGGTGCCCACTTCGATCAGCGAGCGGGTCGATGGAATCATGGAAGGCGAACGCTTCTCATTGCAGAAGCCGACACAAACTAACATCGATGGATACAAGATCGCGGCGGCCGAATTTTCTGACCAGTTGGCCAAGCTTCACACGTTGGTGGATGTCGATCTCGCGAAACTGGAGAAGGCAATGGAAGCCGCAGGCGCGCCGTGGACGCCGGGACAGGTGCCGGAGTGGAGGGAGAAATAGACTTCCTCTGAGGGATGGGTGTGCGAAAGGAAGCCTTACGTTTTGCTCTGACTCTAAATTCCCACGTCTCGCAAAGGCGGCGAGACGTGGGGCACCCCATCCGCGCTGCTGATTCAGCTAAACACCTACCCCTGTTCGCGCAGGAACAAAACTAACCGGCTCACCGGCAGCGCCGTGCCGATGTTGTAGCTGCCAGCGATGCGCTCGGCGAAGAGATGGACGGCATCGTCTTCGAATGCACCGGCGTAGCTGAGGACATCGTAGCGACTGATATACCGCTCGATTTCCGTCTCAATCAGCGGGCGGAACGTGATGTTCAGAGTCTCCACTGCAGACAGCATCCGGTCGGTCTGCGAATTCAGAACCGCCAGCGAAGTGATGAATTGAAATTCGCCGCCGGAAAGTTCTCGCAGAAACAGAGCGGCTTCCTGCTTGTCCCGCGGCTTCTCGAAAATTCTCCTTCCTTTCGCGGCGACAGCATCGCCGGAGATGATGATCGCTGCCGGATATTGCCGGGCAATGTGGCGCGCCTTGGCTTCGGCAAGTTGCTGGGTAAGACGACGCGGATCGTCGTCGCGGATTGCTTTCTCATCGATGCGGCAGGGACAGGTTTCATAGGCCACGCCGATCAGGTCGAGAGCGCGGCGACGAAACGGAGATTCGGAGGCAAGAACAAGTTGCATTGGAAAACTTTATCAGGCTGTCTTGGTGCCCAATAGAAATGCCTATTGGAGCTATTGCCACAGGATGTATTGGGTTCTTCGCTTCGCTCGGAATTGCAGCGCCCCGCAAGTGATGGGGCCTTTGACGGCGCAAGTAGGCGCGTTCGATTGAGACTACTCTTCCAGTTCGCTTTCTTCCGGCGCATCGGTGGGACTGTTGAACCACAGCTTGTATCCATCAGGATCGGCGACATTCACGCACCAGAGGCGGTTGCCGATAAACGGCTTTTTTGCGATTGGAACCCCGCGCGATTTGAATTCGCGATACAGCGCCAGCGAATCCTGGCACTGAAAGTTGATCGAGACTCCAAAACCCAGGGTTTCCGGGACTTCCGTGATCTGACCTTCCAAATAAATGTTCCCCTCGCCATGCTTGCGGAATTCCTGCAGCATGAGCGCAGCTTCGCCCAGTTCCAGCCAGCACCAGCGGATTCGGCCGTCAGGATTGTCTTCGGCACGATCCGGGATCCACCAGTACTTCATGTTGAAACCCAGGCCTTCGATGTAGAACTTCAGTGAAGCCTCCATGTTTCGGACACCGAAGAACGGGACGGCCTGCTTGACGTTCGCGCCGGTCATGACTGCTGTGCTCATGATCTGCCTCGCTCGCTGAGTTGGAAGTATATGCCCCATGCCTTCTTGTGCCGCGCAACTTTTTCCTCAGACACTCCTTGCAATTTGATTGCGATCCTGTGATAAACTCGCCGCCGACTGTTGCTCGCGTTGTGGGACGCGGCAACCGCAGTGGGGAAATCCTTTCAGAACGTCCCTCATTGTCGAGGAGGACTGGGAATGGGCCTCGCGCTTTTGATCCTGATCTGGCTGATCAGTCTGATCAGCACATACTTTTTCGTCGCCAAGACGTGGTGGCTTCCGGCGGGCGCCTCCGCGGCCGCAGCCTGGATTGACCATCAATTCGCGCTCACGTTTGTCCTGATGGGGATCATATTTCTCGCGGCCCAGCTCGGCCTCGGCTATATCGTGTGGAGATACAGCGACCGGCCCTCGGCTCCGCCCGTGCCCTACTCGCACGGAAACACAAAGCTCGAGGTCGCCTGGACCACCCTGACCGCAATCCTTTTCATCGGGCTGACGCTGATGGGCGGCAACGTCTGGGCCAGCCAGCGCTGGGAACCGCCGGAGGCAGGAGCGGTCAAGGTGGAAGTGACCGGCATGCAATTCGCCTGGTATTTCCGCTATCCCGGGCCGGACGGGAAGTATGGCGCTACTAATCCGAAGCTGATCGATCCGTCATCGGGCGGCGAAGGCGCGGTCGGGCTGAACCCTTCCGATCCTGCCTCGAAAGACGATGTCGTGACCGGAACGATGTATCTGCCGGTCAATCGCGAGGTCGATTTGAGCTTGCGCTCGATCGATGTCATTCACAGCCTTTTTGTTCCCTCGCTGCGGTTCAAGCAGGACGCGGTTCCCGGCCTCGACATTCACATGCACCTGAAGCCGACCGTGATCGGCGACTACGAGATCGCCTGCGCCGAACTTTGCGGCCTGGGACATTACAAGATGCACGGCATGGTTCACGTGGTGAGCCAGGAAGACTTCGACAAGTGGTTGGCGGCACGGGAGGCCGAGAAACAGTAATGGCGACGCCGGTTGCGCTTCACGCCCACGCAGCTCCTCAAGGGTTCATTCGCAAGTACATCTTCAGCCTCGATCACAAGGTCATCGGCTTGCAGTATTACTTTCTGGCGCTGACCGCGGTGTTTGTCGGAATGTTTTTGTCGCTGATGATGCGCCTTCACATGATCTGGCCGACCGCCAGCTGGCCGATTATTGGAGAGATCAAGCCGGAGACCTATCTCAGCCTGCTCACCATGCACGGCACGATAATGGTGTTCTTCGTGCTGACGACGGCGCCGCAGGGCGGATTCGGCAATTATGTGCTGCCCATACAGATCGGCGCTCCCGACATGGCGTTTCCCGTGTTGAACATGCTGTCGTTCTGGACCACGTTCCTGGGATTTGTGGTGATCATCGCGGCGTTCTTCGTGGCTGGCGGAGCGCCGCTGCATGGCTGGACGGGATATCCGCCATTAAGCGCGGTGCAATCGGCAGGGCCGGGCGAGGGATTGGGTGCCGATTTGTGGATTACCAGCATTGCGATTTTCTGCATTGCATCGCTGATGGGCGCTCTGAACTTTATCACCACCACGCTCGATCTGCGGGCGAAGGGCATGACGATGATGCGCATGCCGCTGACGGTGTGGTCGTGGTTCATTACGGCGATTCTGGGATTGCTGGCCTTCGGCGTGCTGCTCTCGGCCGGCATTCTCTTGCTACTGGATCGGAACATGGGCACCAGCTTCTACGTTCCGCTCATCGTCGTGAACGGAGTAGAGATGGGCCACAAGGGTGGTTCGCCGCTGCTTTGGCAACATCTGTTCTGGTTCTTCGGACATCCCGAGGTCTACATCGCGATTCTGCCGGGGATGGGCGTGACGTCGCAGATCATTTCGACGTTCTCGCGCAAGCCGATCTTTGGCTACAAAGCGATGGTCTACGCCATGCTGGCGATTGGATTCTTCGGATTCATGGTCTGGGGTCATCACATGTTCATGAGCGGGATGAGTCCCTACTCAGCCTTCGCGTTTTCGATTCTGACCATGTGTATCGGCGTGCCCTCGGCGATCAAAACGTTTAACTGGCTGGGTACGATGTGGAAGGGGCACATACGATTCAAAACTCCGATGCTGTATGCCATCGGATTCGTTTCGCTGTTCGTCTCGGGAGGATTGAGCGGGCCATTTCTGGCGCAGCCGGTGCTCGACATTCAACTGCACGACACGTACTTCGTGGTCGGACACTTCCATCTGATCATGGGGGTCGCGGCGATCTTCGGAATTTTTGCGGCCACATATTACTGGTTCCCGAAGATGTTCGGGCGAATGATGAATGAGACGCTGGGACGGATTCACTTCTTCATCACGCTGGCGGGCACCTACGCGATTTTCATGCCCATGCACTATCTGGGGCTGGCGGGGCAGACGCGTCGCTATTCACAGTTCACGGAAGTCGCGTATCAGGCCAAGCTGATTCCCCTGCAAACGTTCATGACGTATGCGGCGATCATCACGATCGCGGCGCAGTTCATTTTCGTAATCAATCTGTTCTGGAGCATGTTCAAGGGACCGAAAGCCAGCGACAATCCGTGGGAGGCTACGACACTGGAGTGGACGACAACCACTCCGCCGCCGCACGACAACTTCGGCGGGCATACGCCGGTCGTCAACCATGGTCCCTATGAATATGGAGTGCCTGGGGCGCCGAGAGATTACGTGATGCAGACGGATCCGGCAACCCTGCGAGCGCATTGATCACCCTAGTGGTATGGCGACCTATACTCCAACAACTCCGATTCATCACATAGGGCGAGGACAGGAACCTCCCCTTCCGCCGACTGGCGGCGGCGATGATGGGCGCAGCGGCGGCGGCCCGGATTACGGCGCGCGCTTGCGACGAGCGCGGCTGGGACTGATCCTGACGATCATCACAGTCTGCATGGTGTTCATCGCGCTCACGAGTGCGTACATTGTGCGACAAGGCCTGCCCACCTTCGACGATGCGTCGAAGAGCTACGTGCGCGACTGGGGCGAAGTGCGATTGCCTGTGCTGCTGCTGGCGCTCAACACGTTGGTGCTGTTGGTCAGCAGCGTGACTGTGGAACTGGCGCGACGGCAGGCGGCGCGCCAGGCCGCGCTGGCGCCGGTGCAATCGATTCCCGGCGTTTCGTTGGGGGACGAGAGGTCTTTCCCTTGGCTTTGGATCACGGTCGGGCTTGGGTTCGCGTTTCTCGCCGGACAGTGGATGGCTTGGGGACAGCTGCACAACGCCGGGTTTTACATCAATACGAATCCGAACAGCTCGTTTGTGTTCTTGCTGACGGCTGCGCACGCCGTGCACCTGGCGGGAGGGATGATCGCGCTGCTCTGGGCGGCATTGGCCTTTCTGCGGCATAAGTCTCCGGAATCAAAGCGCATCGCAGTCGATATCACGGCCTGGTATTGGCATTTCATGGCTTTTCTCTGGATTTATATTTTTGCACTGTTGGGGTTTGCAGGATAAGGAGGGTCGCCTCGCGGTTGTTGTGACGCGCTACGCGCGTCACGCGCGGTGCCTCCCTCAGGTCCTTCGCGAGACAAAGTGCGTCTCGCTCAGGATGACAAGCCTGGTCGAGCGAGAGCGGCAATCAAGGGGGAACTTGGGCAAATGGCTGACGCCACCATTGAGCACGATGCAGTAGCACATGCGACTCCGGGAGCGTATGAAGCTCCGCTGTTTGGCGCGTACTCGAAAAAAGTCGGGATGTGGCTGTTTCTGGCTTCGGACTCGCTTACATTCGGAGCTTTGTTGTTCGCCTTCAGCTATAACCGGCTCTCGATGGCGGCGTGGCCCACTCCGTTCGGCAAGGAAAGCATCGCCAACGCAACCGTGATGACCGCGTGTCTGCTCTCGAGTTCGCTCACCATGGTAATGGGCGTGTTCGCGGCGCAGCGCCAGGATCGCGCCTGGACGCGCAACTGGCTGCTGGCGACAATGGCCTTCGGGACGGCGTTCATCGTGCTGCACGGGATGGAATGGAACAAGTTGATCGCTGAAGGATTGACGCTTTCGGGATTTCCGAAAATGGCGGGAGGAAGCGGTGAATATGCGGCCGTTTCAGCAGCAGTCCCACAGTTCCCTGCCTGTTTCTTTGGGTTGACAGGGATGCACATGCTGCACGTGACCATTGGAGTGATCTATTTGGGCGTGGTATCGCTGCGAAAAAAATTCCTGCCGATTCTGGCGATCCTCTGGCTTGTGGGATATTTGCTGATTCCGTCGGACAGCGTATTTCATTATGGAATTCATGTGCTGCTGATTGGATTGGTTCTGGCGACCGTCGTCCTGTTCTTGAAGCCGAAGGATTACGACGCGCATGACGTGGAAGTGTCGGGGTTGTACTGGCATTTCGTGGATCTGGTTTGGATGTTCATCTTTCCGCTGGTGTACTTGATGTCGACGAAGATTTGAGTTGCTTCGTATCAGGCTGCGCCTTCAGGCGTAGCGTAAGAGTGGATAATCAGACCGCGCCTTCAGGCGCTGTCGCTGCGAGGACACACAATGCACGACGTTGCGGTTCACGATGACGCCAAAGGGCAGTACTTCTGGGTATGGGGAGCGCTGCTGGTTCTGACCGGGATCGAGGTCGTGCTCGCCTACCGGCAAGTCTTTCAACCGGTACGCATGTTGGAGGTCCTGCTGGTGCTGTCGGTGGTGAAGTCGGCGCTGATCATCGCCTATTTCATGCACTTGAAATTCGAGCGTGCGCTGATGCGCTGGCTGCTCGTGATCTCCGTGAGCGCCTGCTTCGTGATCATGTATTTCTTTTTCTTCCCGGATGCCGACCGGATTTTGCAGCTGGGAGTCAAGTGATGGGCGTGGTCAGTGCTAGAGTAACGGAAAGTCCGCGCGGGAGTGGTCTCATGCGAACCCTGCTGTCCACAGTTTTGCTTTTACTCGCGATCGGGATACCGTCTGTCCCAGCGTTGGCGCAGGGTTGCGCGATGTGCTACGCAACCGCGAAGGCCACTCCGAAAGAAGGACAGCTCGCGCTGAACCTGGGCATCCTGGTGATGATCTTTCCACCAGTTGGAGCGATGACGCTCGGCGTAGGCGCAGCATTGCGATACGCGAAGAAGCGGGATCGGGAAAGAGACGATAACGGCCTCTAGCTCGCCATTTGTACACCTCCGTCTGCAGCCGATTAACTTTGTGGAGTTGATGGGGACTGCACCTAAGCGGCTAAAGCCGGTTGAGTCTGTGAGGGCTTGAATCGCAGCGCTGCCGCCACCCAAAAGCGGACCGTTGAGATCTCGCTTCGCCCCCTCCCCCCACAATCGCTTTATAATGAAAGATTCGGCTGCCGCTCGCGAACGTGCTAGGTGCGCGTGCACCGGAATGGGCGCGAGCCGCCGTTCTTTGACCCGATGTCCTCTGACCCGAAGGCTTTCACCTCAACTGCGACCAACAGCATTCGTGTGCGCGGAGCGCGCGTACACAACCTGAAAAATATCGACTTTGAGGTCCCACACAATACCTTGACGGTGGTGACGGGAGTGTCCGGGTCGGGCAAGTCTTCCCTCGCTTTCGACACGATTTACGCCGAAGGACAGCGCCGCTACGTGGAGTCGCTGTCGGCCTACGCGCGGCAATTTCTGGAGCGGATCGAAAAGCCGGATGCGGACACGATCGACGGCATTGCTCCCGCGGTAGCCATCCGACAGAAGAATACGACGCGAAATCCGCGGTCAACGGTCGCGACGGCCACTGAGATCTACGACTACCTGCGGCTTCTGTTCGCACGAGTCGGCCGGACGTTTTGCGCCAACTGCGGCCGAGAGGTGAAGAAAGACACGGTCGATGAAGTCGCGGATGCGATTCTGGCGCTGGAGCCCGAAACGCGACTCCAGCTGCTGTTTCCGCTGCAGCAGAACGCACCAGCGGTCCCAGAAGCGACGCTGAAAGCCACTTCAAAAGCCAGAAAAGCAAAATCCCCACTTCTCCTAAAAGCAGGGAGAAATGGGGCACCCACGGCTTCGATATCAGATGCATTGAAAACCCGCCTGTTCGACTTGCGGAAAGCTGGGTTCAATCGCCTCTATCAGGCTGGGCAAGTGTTCGAGTTTTCCACGCCGGAATCGCTGCTCGATATCAACTTCGCCGAGCCAGTTTATGTGCTCGTGGATCGGCTGACGGTTTCTGCGGAGGCACGCTCGCGAATCGTGGATGCGGTTGAGACGGCGTACCGGGAAGCGGGCGAAGTCATCTTTGAGCTTCCGAATTTAGAGCCTACAGATTTGACGGACGCCGCCGGCGAGGGCGCCCGCGCCACAACACTGCGCTACGCGCAGCGCTTTGAATGCAAGAACTGCAATCTACGCTATGAAGAACCGGAACCGCGGCTGTTCTCGTTCAACAATCCTTATGGGGCGTGCCCGAAATGCCAGGGATTTGGCAACACGATTGATTTCGATCTCGACCGCGTGATTCCCGACAAGCGAAAAACTCTTGCCGAAGGCGCGATCGAGCCATGGACCAAGCCGAAGTATCGTCCGCTGTTCACGGACCTGAAGCGCTATGCGAAGCAGGCCGGCATCCCGCTCGACATGGCATGGGATGATTTGCAGGAGGAGCATCGGAATCTCGTTCTCAACGGGGAGGGGCGATTTCTCGGAATTCGGGGATTCTTCAATTATCTCGAACGGAAAAAATACAAACTGCATGTGCGCGTGTTTCTCAGCCGCTATCGGGGATATTCGCTGTGCTCGGCGTGCAACGGAAAGCGGCTGCGATTGGACGCGCAGCAAGTCAAGATCAATGGGAAAAACATCTGCCAGATTTGTGCACTTACCGTTGAAGACGCGCTGCTATTCTTTTCTGAACTGGAGCTGAGTCCGGCCGAAGCCGAGATCGCCGAAAAGCTGCTCGAGGAAATTCGGGACCGCCTGCGATTTCTGAACGAAGTTGGATTGGAATATCTGACTCTGGACCGCTTGTCCTCCACGCTTTCCGGAGGCGAAGCGCAACGCATCCAACTCGCGACTTCGCTGGGGTCGCGACTGGTGGGAACGCTCTATGTGCTGGACGAACCATCCATTGGATTGCATCCGCGCGATACGCACCGGTTGATCAAGATTCTTCACGATCTGCGCGATTTGGGAAACACCATTCTCGTCGTGGAGCACGATCCGGACATCATGAAGGCAGCCGATCGCATTCTCGACCTCGGCCCGGGTGCGGGTGAAAATGGCGGAACGCTTGTGGCTGACGGAAATTACGATGAGATCGCGCACGACCCGGTATCCTTGACGGGACGATACCTGTCGGGAGATTTGCGCATTCAACCGCCTGCGACGCGGCGCAAGCCGGGAGCGCAACAGATTACGATTCGTGGCGTTCGCGCCCATAATCTCAAGAATGTGGAGATCAGCATCCCACTGGGAATGCTGGTGGCAATTACGGGCGTGTCGGGCTCGGGCAAGTCGACGCTGCTGCATCAGGTCCTGTATCGCGCACTGGCACAAGCGAAGGGTCAATCGAGTAATGGCACAGACGGCACGGCGGCGAGTTGGGACAGTTTGACGGGCGATCAGTTGATTGACGAAGTAGTTCTGGTCGATCAGTCGCCGATTGGGAGAACTCCGCGATCGAACCCGGTCACTTACATCAAGGCGTTTGATGCGATCCGCGAACTCTACGCTTCCCTTCCCGAGGCGAAAAAGCGCGGCTTCAGCGCCGGACACTTTTCCTTCAACATTCCGGGTGGGCGTTGCGAAACCTGCCAGGGCGACGGGACTGTCACCGTGGAAATGCAGTTCCTCGCCGACGTAGAACTGATATGCGAAGAGTGCAAGGGCACCCGGTACAAGCCGCAGGTTTTGGAGGTTCGTTATCACGGGAAGAACATTCACGAAGCGCTGAATCTTACGGTGAAGGAAGCGCTAAAGTTCTTCGCCGAAGCACCGAAAATCACCGAAAAGCTGCGCACGCTCGACGAGGTCGGCTTGGGATATCTGCGGCTGGGACAGTCGGCAACCACGCTTTCCGGTGGTGAAGCGCAGCGCATGAAGCTGGCAGCACACCTGCAGCCGGCGACGCGCGACTCGGCCAGAAAGAATGGGGACACACTAAAACGGCGTTTGCTCTACATTTTCGACGAACCGACGACCGGGCTGCATTTCGACGACGTCAGCAAACTCCTCGCCGCCTTTCGCCGTCTTATTGAGGCGGGAGGGTCGATCGTCGTGATCGAACATAATCTGGAAGTGATCAAGACCGCAGACTGGGTGATCGATCTTGGTCCGGAAGGCGGCAACCGCGGCGGCAAAGTGGTCGGCGCCGGCCCTCCCGAGGCGATCGCCAAGATCCCCGGGTCCTACACGGGCCGGTATCTTGCGCGTATCCTTAAGTCGAATGGGGCACGCTCCAATGGCCGCTCGTAAGCTGCTTCTGGCCGCTGCGATGGCTGGCAGTCTCTTGCTGCCTAGTATCACGAATTCTGCTCAGGCAGAAATCCCCAATTCTCGCAAATACGGCGAGAAGTGGGGCTCCCCACTTTTATTTTCTTTCGTTGAGCCAGATTGGGTGAGCAGGCAACAGAGTTCTCAATCTGCAGGCTCCGGTTCGACACCCCAAGAGCAGGATCAGAACAGCGGCTACTCGTCCAGCAAACCCATTCATCACAAGACTGGTGAGAATTCCAGCGAGACGATTCGGCATGTGCGCGTCGAAGAAAAGGGCTCGATTTCGCCGGAACTGACGCAAGCGGAGGACCTGATCCAAAAACGTGACTACGCCGGCGCCGAACCGCTGTTGCACAAAGTTGTCGAGGGCGATCCGGCAAATTACGTGGCGTGGTTTGATCTGGGTTTCGCGGAGAACGAGCTGGGTAAGACCAACAACTCGATCGCGGCCTACCGAAAATCAGTCGCGGCGAGACCCGATGTGTTCGAGTCGAACTTGAACCTGGGCATTCAGCTGGCAAAAACAAGCCAGCCGGATGCAGAGCAGTTCTTGCGCGCGGCCACGCAGCTCACGCCTACCAGTCACGTGGAAGAAGGCCAGGCGCGAGCCTGGATTTCTCTCGCTCACGTTCTTGAAAAGACCAAGCCGGACGAGGCGATTGCGGCCTACAACGAAGCCGCAAAGTTACAGCCGAAAGATCCCGAGCCGTATCTTTCCGCCGGCTTGTTGTTCGAGAACGAAAACAAATTTGCCGATGCGGAGAGCCAGTACAAACAGGCGTTGGCTCTCGATCCCTCATCGGACGCGGTGACCGCGCTGGCCAATCTCTACATGCGCGGGCGCCGCTTCCCCGAAGCCGAGGAATACTTGCGCAAAGTCGTGGCCGCACAACCCGAGAATGCCGCCGCCCACATTCAATTAGGACGTGTGCTGGCGGCAGAGGGAAAAGACGATGCGGCGGTCGCTGAGCTGCAAGCAGGCGCAAAATATGCTCCCGCCGACGTGTCTGTACAGCGCGATCTCGCCGACCTCTACACGACACTGGGGAAGAACGATCAGGCCGAAGCGACGTATCGTGCTCTGATTGCAAGATATCCGAACGACCCCGAGCTGCACCGGGCGCTGGGACAGAGCCTAATGCGGGAAAAGAAGTTCCCCGAGGCGCAGCAGGAATTTCTAACCGTGTTGCGCCTCAAGCCGAATTTCGGCGAGGCCTACGGCGATCTGGCCTTTGCGGCGAGCGAAAACCAAAATTACCCCTTGACCATCAAGGCTTTGGAAGTTCGGGCGAAGTACCTGCCGGAAGTCCCGATTACCTACTTTTTGCGGGCTTCGGCCTACGATCATTTAAAGGATTTCAAACGGGCGGCAGAGAGTTATCATCTATTCCTGAATACGGCGAAAGGGGAGTATCCTGAACAGGAATGGCAGGCGAAACATCGGCTGATCGCGATTGAGCCGAAGAAGTAGCTTACGCCAGGATGCGGGGGCCTGAATATGGGCCGGCTCGATGATCTACGATTCTGGGGCAGAATCGCTCTCGCGTTGCTCGTGACAACGCTCGTATGGAACGCTGCTTTCGCGGCAGATCCCTCGATCAGTGAGTTGAAGGCGCGCGTTCCTTTAGCGAGTATCAAAGATCGCACTCACCTCTGCTTGCACATTGCCGAAATGCAAATGGCGGAAGCCGACAAGCTTTACGCCGCTGACGAACTCAACCAAGCCCAGACTGCTTTAACCGACGTGGTCTCCTATTCGGAACTGGCGCGCGACTACGCCATTCAGTCGCACAAATATCAGAAGCAGACGGAGATTGCGGTGCGTGGCATAGCCCGCAGGCTGGGCGAGCTGGCGCATTCGATGCCGCACGACTATCAGGCTCCGTTGCACGAGGCGCTCACCAGACTGCAACACGTCCGCGATGATTTGCTGTCGGCCATGTTTCCTCAAGGTGGAAAATGAGCCCGTGGTCGCGTTGTCTCTGTATCGTCGGCACGGTACTTCTGGCGGCCAGTTGGCTGTTCGCCCAAAATCACCGCGATCCTTTGACGCAGGCCGAAATCGATCAGGTCCGCGACGCCAGCTGGGAGCCGACGCAGCGCTTATCCCTCTACGTGGGATTTGCGCGGGCCCGGCTGGTCAAGCTGGAGCAGATGCGCGTCGATCCCAAGATCAAGGATCGCGCCCAGCAAACACATGATCTGCTCGACGATTTCCAGTTGCTCTATGACGAATTGAACGACAACATCGATACTTACGTCGACCGACGAGACGATATCCGCAAGCCTTTGAAGTTGATCATCGCGGCGGATACGGAATTCCAGGCAAAACTGCGCGCGCTGAAAGATGCCGCCGGCGTTCCCCGCGCCGACTTCAGCGTGTATGAATTTGTTCTCTCCAATGCTCTCGATTCCGTCGATAGTTCCGCCGACGATCATCGCAAGCTGCTGGAAGATCAGGAAGATCTGGCCAAGCACAAGAAATTAAACAACAATTCGAGCGGTTATAGCGGACGGCCGGGGTAAGTTGGACGTCGGACCTCCGCGAAGTCTGAGCTCTGGTCTGACTTGTCCGTGTTACTCTGACTTTATCGTGCGTGCCGGGCTGCTCGAAATTTTCCAGGAGAGTTACAGCCAACTGAGGCCGGGAACCTCGATTCCGGAGCTGAGGATCGAATTTTTTGCCTTTGCCAACGTGAACAATACGATCCGTCTGCGTAACGGGCGATTGCTGGTGCGGCTTTCGGACTTGCTGGAAGGCGCGCCGGAAACGGTGTTACGGGCAATTGCGCACATTTTGCTGGCGAAGATCTATCGGCAGCCGATTGATCGCGGTGAGGCCGCGCGTTACCGGAAATATGTTGGCAGTCACGAGATCGTGCGCAAGGCGCATCTGGTACGCCAGATACGCGGCCGCAAAATGCTGCGACCAGCTCGTGGGCACTTCCATGATCTCGATCTGATTTTCGAGGAATTAAACTTCCGTTTTTTCCACGGTTTGATGGCGCGTCCACGCATGAGCTGGAGCCAGCGCCGAACGCGGAGAATTCTCGGCCACTACGATCCCGCGCATAATGCCATCATCATCAGCCGCCTGTTCGATCATCCCGCGTTGCCACGATACGTGCTGGAGTACATCGTTTATCACGAAATGCTGCACCTGAGATATCCGGTAAGGCTGCGCGGAAGCCGCCGCTGTGTCCATTCGAAAGAGTTCCAGGCGGAAGAAAAGCTGTTCCCGCAGCTCACCGAAGCCAACGCCTTCCTGCGTCGATTGTAGATTTCGGCTGGTTCCGCGAATTGCTTTTCGACACCGTTTGTCTCGGCAATGACTGTCAGAATCGAATACGGGCTGCCTACTTGGCAACGGGGGTTCGCTCTGCGGCAATAACCAGTTTGGCGTGAAAAAGCGTGCCGGCGACGCGCGTCGCGATCGCAATCAATTCCGCCTGGCCGTAGAAAACCTTCACCTGCCGCGCGCGTGAGAGCTCTAGGAGATTCACCGGCCGGCCACTGCGAATGCGGGCCGCGTTGGCGTCGTCGGCTGTCACAGACGGAAGCTGCGGAAGCAGCTTGCGCGGATGCACGAAAAAACTTTCCATTGTCGAGGATGCCGCGGCTGCCAGCTGATCGAGCGTGACTGCATCGGCGAGGGTGAATTCGGCGACGGCGGTGCGACGCAGCTGTTCCAGATGCGCTCCGCAGCCCAGCTTTTGCCCCAGCTCGTGGGCAACCGAACGCATATAAGTTCCGGAGGCCACGCGGGCGCGAAAACGGACACGGTCGGACTGCACGGAGAGAATCGTGAACTCCTTGACTTCGACGTGCACGGGTTGCAACGCGACCGGTTTGTGTTTACGTGCGAGTTTGTAGGCCGGCACACCCTGAATCTTCTTCGCGGAAAATGGTGGAGGAGTCTGCTCGATGACGCCGCGAAATTGCGCTGCCAGAGACTCGATTTGCCCCAAGTCCAGGCAGACTTCCTTTGGGTCGGTAGTCGGCACGCCTTCGGCGTCGTAGGTGTCGGTCGCGAAACCGAACCGGATCGTTCCCTCGTAAGTCTTTTCTGCCTGGGTATAGAACTGCGCCAGACGCGTGAAGCTGCCCACCACCAGTGGCAAGACGCCTGTCGCCATCGGATCAAGCGTTCCGAGATGCCCGACCGAGCGCTCGTGTAAAATGCGCCGCACGCGATTGACCACGTCATGCGAGGTCAGTCCGGTGAGTTTGTCGATAATAAGGACGCCATTCATGAGCAAAATTGACGAATTTGGTAACTTAGTAGTCGGAAACGGAACCGGACGCATCGCTGGGTTGCGTCCTAAATTCAGCAACCACCAAGGACACGAAGGGGCACGAAGTTATTAAAGCTCTGGTTTTCTTCGTGCGCCTTCGTGCCCTTTGTGGCTGATCAGGACACACCCTGTTGTGCTCGCGGTGCATTTTCGAGTTCCAGTCACGACTATCACGTTATCAAATTCCTGAAATCGACGATCCTGCATGCTGCCTATCAAAGACGATCAGCCGACCTACAGCACGCCGTATGTGAACTGGTTTCTCATCGGTCTGAATCTACTCATCTATCTTTTCCAATCTACTCTCGATCAGCGCAGCTACATCCTGTTCCTGAAAGAATTTGGCGAAGTGCCCTCGCATTTGGCCGCATTTCTTTCCGGCTCACCGCACTACTCGCTGGGACAGGTTATCGCCCCGTTCTTTACCTCCATGTTCGTGCACGGCGGGTGGATGCACGTACTCGGTAACATGTGGTTTTTGTTTATCTTCGGCGACAATATTGAAGATTATCTTGGACATTTCAAGTATCTCGTGTTCTATCTTTTGTCGGGATTAATTGCCATGGCGACGCAGGTCGCCATGTATCCTCACTCGAACGTTCCTGCGGTGGGAGCAAGCGGCGCAATTGCGGGAGTGCTCGGAGCATATTTCATTGTTTATCCGCGGGCGCGGGTGCTGACATGGTTTTTCGTGTTTGTGCTCTACTTGCCGGCCTGGGTCGTCTTAGGGGAGTGGTTCGCGATCCAATTCCTCAGCGGCGCGTCCACTCTCTCGGCGGTCGGCGTCGGACGCGATGTCGGCGGCGTGGCCGTCTGGGCGCACATCGGGGGATTCGTTGCCGGAATGCTCATGGTGAAAATGTTCTCTGAGCGCCCACGACGATATCCCTACGCCTATCGGTAAGATCGGAAGATCCCTTACGCCCCACTTCTCGCCGATTTTGCGAGAAGTGGGAACACAACCCAGGCTGCTAAGAGCTGCTATTTTTTCGGCCGTGACTCCGGAGGAACCAGCCCCGCAACGCGGTAATAAACTACAAGTTGACCGTAGTGTTCTCCGCTGTGCTCGATGAATCCCCAAGCGTAGTCGCCAACCCGGACATATTGATGGGCAAAGGGATCGACAAAGGTATCCGACAAGCCTTTATCGCCTTTCGACTTGATCAAGGCAGCTCCGTCGGCGAACGACTTCTTCACAAAAGCAACCAGGTCTTCTCGGTTCTTGAACTGATCGCGCTTGGGATCACCCTCAGGTGGCTTTTTGCCCTCGGCGGGATTGATGAAGTAATAGTTGGCCCCCGCCGCGTGAAGCAGTTGCTCGATAAAGCTGCGCTGCGCCGGGTTGGGTTTGAAATCAAATTTGTCTTCGGGAAAATCCTCGGCCATTGCCGTGAGCTTGCGACCAATATCGTTCCATGAATCCAGAAGGACCTTGGATGGGCTGTCGGCGGGCTTGATCGCTGCGGTTTTGCTGTTCGTATCCTGGGCGGCAGCGGGAAGCAGAAAGGCCGCCCCCAGACACAGGCTGAGGAGAAACGGATAGATTTTCATTGAAATTGCCTCCGGATTGGCGGTGACATTGTACTTGGACTCCGACAACCCGGAAAGGCGAGCAGGAACCACGATTGAGCGCCTGGAGAGCTCCGGTGCTTCGTGCGGCACCGCTTAGGCGCTAAACTCCGTTCGGCCGCTGGCGGATCAGGGAAAGAAATTCCGAACGTGTTTCTTCTTCGTTGCGGAAGCAGCCGAGCATCGACGATGTAACAGCCTGCGAATGCTGCTTCTCCACGCCGCGCATCATCATGCAAAGATGGCGGGCTTCAATCACGACTCCCACGCCTTGCGGCTCGATCACATTCTGAATGGTTTCGGCGATCTGGGTGGTGAGGCGCTCCTGAATCTGCAAGCGGCGCGAAAAAATTTCGATGAGTCGCGGAATCTTGCTGAGTCCAATGACCCGGCCCTTGGGGATGTACGCGACATGCACCTTGCCGAAAAACGGCAGCATGTGGTGCTCGCACAGGCTGAACATCTCGATATCTTTGACGATGACCATTTCGTCGTAGCTGACTGTGAACAGAGCGCCTTTGAGCAGCGCCTCCGCGTCTTCCTGGTAGCCCCTGGTCAGAAATTGCATGGCTTTGCGGACGCGCTCGGGAGTCGCGGTCAGGCCTTCGCGTCCGGGATTTTCGCCCAGGCGCACGAGCATTTCACGCACCAGATCTTCGAAGCTGGCGCTGGTCAGTGTGGCGGGTTCGGTGGAAGTTGATCCGATAACTGGCTTCATTGTGTCCCTCAACGGCTAAATCCGCAAAACGAAACATGTCCGGTCGCCCTAAAGTGCTACGCCAACAATAGGCTGGCCTTCATGTTTTTGCTTGTCGCACCGACTACTCTAACGTCCCGGCTCACGATCACCGGTGTACTCGAAAGAATTCATCATAGTCTCTTCGAGTTTCACCCGTTCCAGATGAGCGTGCGGGAAGCCACGCTGCAAAATTTGGAAGATTTCGACACACAGATTTTCTGTAGTAGGCACAATCTGAGCAAATTCTTGAACCATATTCAAATTCTGCAAGTTATAGCGGTCCAGCACTTCCCTTTCGACAAAGCCGTCCAGATCTGCCAGATTGCAAACCATGCCGGTGCGCGCCTCGACGGGGCCGCTGACCGTGACTTCGAGCGTGTAATTGTGACCGTGGCCATGAGGATTGTTGCACTTGCCGTACGTAGCACGATTTTCTTCGGCGGACATCTCGGCGCTGTGCAGCCGGTGTGAGGCCGAAAAGCGATAGCGTCGATTGAGGTGAGCTTTCATCGTGTATTCAACGGACGAATTCGATGCACGCCAGATCCCTCGCCCCGCTGGTGAGAACGCGGGGCATCGGGATGACGCAGACTTTGGATACAACCGGTCTCATGGCTCTCCATAGAAATCGACGAACAAATCCGGCGTCTCGTACACGCGCACGCGATGTAACCGAGCCTGTTGCAGCTTGGTCTCCAGCCGCTGCCAGATCGCGATGGCCAGATTTTCCGTCGTCGGAATGCGCGTGAAAAACTCCGGCACTTCTTTGTTCAGGAAGCGGTGATCCATGGCGTCGAGCACTTCGCGGTGCATGATCTCTTTAAGCTGCTTCAGATCGACGACGAATCCTGAGCGCGGATCCACTTCGCCTTTCACCGTGACTTCGAGCGTGTAATTGTGGCCGTGACCGTTGGGATTATTGCATTTGCCGAAAACGCGGCGGTTCTCTTCCGGTGTGAACTCCGGATTGTGGTAGTAGTGAGACGCGGAAAACTCGGCTTTGCGGGTGAGATAGACCATAAGAACAGTGGCCGGGGATCAGTGGCCAGGGGCCAGTAACCCGCCTTTCTCAGAATACGTGCGATCCTTCCAGAGCACACTTCCCTTCGCGTGCGCTCGCTTCGAACGCAGCAGCAAGTAGGCGAAGAGCGGCATACCGAATAACGCGCCTAGGCAGGTCATATCCGCAGTGAAATTCGCCTTGTTCAACCGCATCGCTAGGAAGATGAAAGCGACAATGAAGGCCGTATCCCACGGCCGGTACTTTGTGCCCCGTGCTAGTACGAGGAGCAACGGTGATAACCAAAGGAGTAGCGTCTTTACTGCCAGCCATACCGGCTTCGGAAACAACAGCGCCAGATTTTTTGTCCAGCCGTCGCGCAGATGTCGCCAATTGCGATACATGCGCGTGCGGACAGCGTCTGCCGCATAGCGAAAACGAATTTTCCGGCCAGCGGCTTTGAAAGCGCGTGCGAGTGCCACATCTTCCAGAATCTCGCCGGCAATCGCAGCATGGCCGCCAACGGAATCATAGGCTTCGCGCTTCACCAGCAGGTATTGCCCATTCGCCGCTGCCAACGGAGAATTTGGATCGCTGACTTTCGACGGCGGATATTGACGCGCCAATTCCGCGAATACGACGGGCAGCACAGCCATCTCCCAAAAAGTCACGGCAATCTGCTCGGGAGAATACGAAAGCAGATCAACATGATTCTCCCGCGCCTCTTCCAGCGCCCGCGCCAGCGACCCCGGTAGATGAAGAGTGTCGGCATCGGTGAAGAGCAGCCACTCGCCGCGAGCTTGATGGACACCGCCAATGATGGCGTTGTTCTTGCCCGTCCAGCCAGCCGGCAGCGGTCCCGCCTCGACGAGTCGCAATTTCGATTCGGGCGCCGCGGCCAACGATGACGCGATCTCGCGCGTGCGATCTGTGGAGTGATCATCGACAACGATGATTTCGAAATCGATTCCCGCCTGCGAGACCAGCGATTCCAGGCAAGCG
>JASHQK010000136.1 GCA_030039195.1 Candidatus Sulfotelmatobacter sp. | reverse complement strand
CCACGCAATAGAGCCTCAACCCTGAAAACCAATTCACTCGGAGTAGAGGGTTTTGAGATCCAATCATCCGCTGCAAAGCTGAGAGTCGAAAGCTGGCCTTCTTGGGGAGTGCTGTCTGTGACGATCATGCAGTGGATTCCGCCGGCGGTAATTGTTTCGAGGGTCTTGCTGGCAAGCGCGAAATCACTGCCAATGTGCAGTCCGAACAGGAACAGAGAGGGCGCCCAAGTTTCGTCAGCATCTGCCTCAAGGGCCGAGAAGCTGGGAATGGTGAAGCTAGCGAACTTTAGACAGCTGCCTATGAGTTCGCGAGACTCCGGCTGACTGTCCACGACAAAGATCAACGGCCCCATGCGCCAGTCCTCATCGCTCGACAAGATTCTCGTGTTCGTATAGGAGACTGCGTCTTACTTTCAGCGGGCCATTGTAGTAGTGGAGCTGTTACGCTCAGATGACCGTGACATAAACCTCAGATGAATTTTCGGCTAAGGAGCCGGTATGGAAAGCTAATGAGCTTTTCTGGGCCAGCTTGTAAGACCTACCGCCCATTTGCAACCAGAGTTTCCATACCTTTGGCAGGCTACTGTCCCAAAAGCAAGCCCGCGTCGGAGAGTGTGCCGTAATTGAATATCAGCAGAGAATTGGGAAACCCCGTATAGGTGCCAGCATGATCGAAATATCCGAATAGAGACAACGCTTGCCCATTGACTGTGCCCGTCACGAACATGATGTTTCCTACCGCTGAACCGGTGAAGGTAAATGTCCCGTTGTCTACTGCTCCGGTCAAGGTCGCAGTGACGTTTAAGCTTTGATCGGAATTCTCGGTGAGAATAAAGGCCGCATTGTCGGTACCGTCCGGTAGATTAAGAGTACCCGAAAACGTGCCCGCGAGACTTGGCACCTCGCTTCCCACGAATCCTCCTTGGTCCACGCCGGGAGGAATCGGAGGCACCGACGAAGGCGAGCCAGTAAGGTCCGGACAGCTGCTGCCAGCGATCGAATAATTGCCTGTTATCTGCGTGCCAGTAATGACTCCCTGAGCTGGCAGTCGATAACCACCTTCATTGAACGTGACATCGACGTTGTTGGCGTTCAAACTGGCGGAAATACTATTCTGTCCCGGGGTCGAGCCCGCACAAACGCCGTTTACATACCACGTTTTCTTTTCAAAAGTGAGAATTTGAACTTGGGCCGGTCCGGAGGCCGACATTTGGTTTCCGCTCGCGGAAAGGTTCGTCTCTACGAGGGTAACACCGCCAGTAACGTTCGAACTAATAACAAACTCGTATGCTCCCGAAACGGCGCTGGGAGAAAGACTGTTATTCACGTTTCCGCACCCCAACGCAGACAGAGCCAGAGATAAAGGCAGTATTCGGAGGATTAGCATTCCGCACCGATCCCAACGTGAACGGAGGGCTGGCACAACACATCTTCCCGGACTGACAATTGCAGAGTCTGATGGCATTTTCTACGGGCAACAGAATAGCGTTCCATTTATTACTCGGTGATCACGAAAAGATGAACGCCCGGTTAATTTTTCGTCCGATCTCTCCAAAAACACAGTCCGGAAGTGGCAAAGCCATTATCCTGTTGTATCGACGGAGAGTTATGTTCGGGCGACGATGGAGTCGTTTACGCAGTTGCTTGCGGACCGGAGAGCACGACGAACTGGCGGACCGAAGTCTTCAGGCGCTCGCGAAACGAACTGACACGGCACTTTCTTGGTTCGGCTACGACTTTGCCAAGCATGCTTGCGTTTTGAAGCCGGTTTCTCCGGGCAATTTCTTCTTTAGCTCCGAGTCGGTGGATTCGATTTTGAAATTGCTGAGGCAGCGACTGCCCGGCCGGGCTGAGCAGATCATTGAGGAAGCGGAGGAGATTCGGCACCATCGATTCAGACTGCTAGGATACCCTCCAACCGATTATGGCCAACCAATAGATTGGCACTTGGACGCTGTTCACGGTAAGAGAGCGCCAACGAAGCCATTTTATCGGCTCCGTTACCTTGACTTTGCGGAATGCGGAGATTCCAAGGTCATTTGGGAGTTAAACCGTCATCATCACTTTGTTACTCTTGCAAAGGCATACCGCCTTACCAGTAATCGCTGGTATGTCGACGAACTCTTACGACAGAAAAGGCATTGGCAGGCTGAGAATCGGTATCCGATAGGAATTAACTGGGCGAGCAGCCTGGAAGTCGCCTTCCGCACTCTCTCCTGGATATGGGTGCTGCATCTGCTGTCTGGCTCTCCTAACATTCCGGACCTTCGGACCGAATGGCGGCGAGATCTAGCTCTGCATGGCCGTCACCTGGAGCGCTTTCTTTCAAGCTATTTTTCTCCGAACACACATCTGTTGGGGGAAGCGCTGGCGCTGTTTTTTCTGGGAGTGCTTTTTCCGGAACTGGCTCCGGGTGAACGTTGGAAGCGGCTTGGACGCGAGATCCTTCTCCGCGAATCGCAACGACAGGTTCGTCCTGATGGGTTTTATTTTGAGCAATCGACTTACTATCACGTCTATGCGTTGGATTTTTTCTTGCACGCCGCAGTACTGGCTTCGGTCAACTGCATTCCCATGCCACGGAACTTCGGCGAAACAATCGAGAAGATGTTGGATGCACTGTTTTTTCTGAGTCGCCAGGGTCCTCCTCCGCAATTGGGAGACGACGATGGAGGCAGACTGTTCAACCCTAGGCGAAATCAGAGCGAGCACATGCTCGATCCGCTGGGCACCGGTGCAGTCTTATTCAAACGCGGGGACTTCAAGCGTCTCGTCCCCAATCTGGCAGAGGAGACATTGTGGCTTCTTGGGGAAGAGGGAGTTCGCCAGTGGGACACGCTCACGGAGACTGCAATTTCAGGGCAATCCACTCCGCTTCCAGATGCCGGATATTATCTGCTCACAACCCCGACCACGCAGCTCATCGTCGATGCCGGTCCATTGGGAGTCTACAGCGGCGGGCACGGCCACGCGGACGCGCTTAGCATCTGCCTCCACGCGCATGGTCACCCCCTCCTGATCGATCCTGGCACATCGCAATACGTTAGTGCTGGAGCAGATCGGGCATTGTTCCGCGGAACGGGAATGCATAATACGCTTCAGGTTGATGGCAGTGATCAGGCAGAAGTCGCGGGGGTTTTCTCCTGGCACAGATTTCCGCAAACCACTGTGGAACACTGGCTTCAGGCACCGAGTTGTGATCTGCTGGTTGCCAGTCACGACGGTTATCGCCGCTTGCAACAGCCGGTGACGCATAGGCGCTGGATCGTTTCGCTGAAGAACGGTGCCTATTTGGTGCGTGACGTGGTGAACGGATCTGGACGACACCGTATCGATCTTGCATGGCATTTGGCGCCCGATCTGCAGTTGGTGGCGGAGCGCACGTTTCGCGTTAAAGGCACGCCGTATGCTATGAGTTTTCTTCCCGCCCAGCACCTTCGTTGGGCCGAAGAACTGGATAGCCAAATGTATTCTCCTGCCTACGGCCGCAAAGCTCGGATGACCGTGTTGAGATTCCACGTTAATGTGGTTCTACCGACCGAGTTCGCGATTCTGCTTGTCGCAGCCGAGCATTGCTCAACTATCATGCAGTCATTCGAATGGTCTGAGCACTCGGACCCCGCCATCTCCGAATACAGATACAGAACCGCCGGCCTTGAGTATTCCTTCGTGTTCAATGAAACTGGCAATCCATGGCGTTGCGGTGGGCTCGAAAGTGATGCGCAGTACGTCTGCCACCGGAGCGCGCGAGAAATATCGGAAGAGAGTTTGTTTCTCTGCCAGGGAAGCTACGCAAGGATCGGACAACTAGACCTGAGCTGCAACCGCCGGGTTGAGTGGGCGGAGTTGAGTCGCCGACATGATGTTCCGACGCTGTCCTGTTCCGATGGTTCGGCCGTTTTAGCGACCACAATAGTTGCGGTTCGCTCCGGCCAAGCGGCAGTCCCCGCCAGGTGATGAACAAAGATGTGTGGAATTTGCGGTGTCTTTTTCCCCGATAGGACCTGCCATGTGAAGCGCGAGGCGCTTACAAACATGGCCCAAACGATTGTCCATCGAGGTCCGGACGATGAGGGTCTACTCGTTGAAGGAAATGTTGGACTCGCGATGCGCCGCCTCAGCATCATCGACATTGAGTCCGGGCATCAGCCACTATCTAACGAAACTGGGGATGTCTCAATTGTTTTCAATGGGGAAATCTATAACCATGCCCGGTTGAGAACAGAACTTGAATCCAAAGGGCACCAATATCGCACGCGTAGCGACACTGAGACGATAGTCCACGCTTATGAGGAGTACGGCCGCGAATGCGTAACACATCTACGCGGCATGTTCGCGTTTGTGATTTGGGACTCGCGCCGGCGAGTGCTTTTCGCGGCGAGAGATCGCCTGGGAATCAAACCGTTCTACTATCGGTGGAACCACAAAACATTTCTATTCGGGTCGGAGATCAAAGCAATTCTGGCCTATCCAGTGCACGCGGAATTCAACCACAGCGCACTGACGGAGTATCTCGCCTTTGGCTACATCAGTAGCGCAGAAACGATGTTTGCCGGGGTGCACAAACTGATTCCCGGACACACTTTGGAGATCTCCGAGGATGGGGAGCTCAAAATTGAGCGTTACTGGAGTCTTCCAGCGGATGGTGAACCTGAGTTCCGTCCGCATGCCTATTATGTCCAGACGTATCGGGAATTGCTTGAGCGCTCCGTGGCGTCTCATTTGATGAGCGATGTGCCATTAGGCATGTTTCTCAGCGGCGGACTGGATTCCAGTGCTGTTGCTGCACTGGCCACGAAAATTCGCGGTTCTCAAATAAAAACGTTTGCGGTCGGCTATGGATCCGGAGATTTTGGCGAAGCTTCATGCAGTGAGCTGAACTATGCGCGCCAGGTGGCGAATCACATCTCGTCGGATCACTGCGAAGTCCGGTTAACCCGGAACGATTTTTTTGAACTGCTGCCCAAGCTGATCTGGCATGAGGATGAGCCAATCGTCTGGCCTTCGAGTGTGGCCCTGTTCTCCGTTGCGCAACTGGCTCGCGAACACGTGACCGTCGTGCTTACCGGCGAGGGCAGCGACGAGACCCTTGCTGGCTACACCCGTTACGCGTGGACCTTGTTGAATGCCCGCATGGATGCACTGTATCGTTCCGTGACGACGTCCCGAGTTCGAAACTCGGTGCGAAGATTGGTTGAACAGAGTCCTCTTGGCGCATCTCTGCACCGCAAGCTTCAGCACACGTTTGTATTGCGTGACGGAAATTCGTGGGCGTCGATGTACTTTGACAATTTTTTCTCGGCTTTCTCGGCCGCAGAACAAGCAGAATTGCTGACCCCGAGCGCATTGGCAAGAGCTGGAGACGCTTACCGGAATTCAATGAATGCCTGGGAACGATCGCGGGGCGACTTACTGCATCGAATGCTGAGCACCGACATCCATACCTACCTCGTCGAATTGCTGATGAAGCAGGATCAGATGACCATGGCAGCCTCGATCGAAAGCCGCGTCCCGTTCCTCGATCACGAATTGGTGGAGTTTACAGCGAGGATCCCAGCGCAATATTCCGTTCGGGGGATGGCAGGAAAGTTCATTCTAAAAAAAGCGATGGAAGACCTACTGCCACGTTCTGTCATCTGTCGCAAGAAAATGGGATTCCCTACGCCATGGGAGCATTGGCTCGCGGGCGCGACATTGGACGCTCTCGAGCGGACGCTGCTCGCGCCACGCAGCATGGATCGCGGACTATTCCGGCGGCAAGCAGTTCAGCGAGTCTTTGCTGAGCACCGCGACCGCACGCGAGATCATAGCAAGCGAATTTGGCGTCTTCTTAATCTCGAGATCTGGCAGCGCGTTTTTTTCGATGGCGAGGAGCCGCGGCAGATTCGATGCGAGGCCTAAAGTGCCGCCATCACCGTTCTCAGTGCTAGGGAGATCGCCGCGAGCGACCTTTCCTCGAGGTCACCAGCAAATCCCTTCATAGCTACCTTGTGTAGTAGGTCGTCGGGATTTCTCGAAATTGACGAGATCAATCACAGACTGATCCGCCCGAAGACGCGTCTGCAATTCATCGCGAGGCACCGCTCTGGTTGCAAGAATGACGATCTCCGCATCCTTTATTGCATCGTCTACGGTCTCGCAAAAAAGGGCAGCGATGTGGGGAATTGTGCGTTCGATGTATTCACGATTCGAGGCAACAAGTCTTCCCATCTGCACATTCTCATCCCAGATCGTCACTTGACGCCCCTCGGCAAGAAGCTGCTTCACCAGGTGAACCTGCGGGCTTTCGCGCAAGTCGTCAGTATCGGCCTTGAAACTCAGGCCCAACACGGCAATCTTCCGCTTGCACCTGCTAAGAACAATCTCCAGTGCGCGCCGAAAATGTTGATCATTGCTGGGCAGGACCGAATCCAAAAGTGGAACCTTGAGATCCAATTCTTTCGCACGATAACTCAGTGCACGAAGGTCCTTCGGCAAGCACGAACCACCAAAGCTGAATCCAGGTTTCAAGTAGCTGGAAGACAGGTTTAACCGCGTGTCCGCATAGAAGATCTCAAACAGCGGTTCCACATCCACGCCGAGTTCTTTGGCCAGCGATCCCGCCTCGTTGGCGAAGGCGACCTTCACGGCGTGCCATGCATTAGAAAGATACTTAATCATTTCCGCGGAACGGAATGAAGTCTCGAAAATACGGCTGCCAAGGCAGTCGTAAAGACATCGAAGCTGCATTGAGTGGCGGGGCTCGGCAGCTCCGATCACGGTAACGCATGGGTTCAGAAAGTCCGCGACTGCGGTTCCTTCTCTCATGAACTCTGGGTTCACGCAAACGCCAAAATCGCGGCCGAAGCATTTTCCACTGATACTCTCAAGCAGGGGAATCACCAGTGATCCGGCCGTTCCCGGTAGCACCGTACTGCGGAGCACGAGCAGGTGGAATGATCCTTTTTGTCGCAACACTTCGGCGATAGAACGGCAAACCGGATCGAGATGGCCAAGATCCAGCTTGCCATTTCGCAGACTTGGAGTTCCCACACAGAGCAAAGAAATGTCAGTGTTAAAGACCGCCGCGGCGGCATCGTTGGTGGCGCTTAGAAGTCCATTGCGGATGGCTTGTGTCACCAGTTCGGCGATGCCGGGCTCAACGACAGGACTCTTGCCAGCTTGTAGTTGTTCCACTTTCAGCGGGTTAACGTCGACTCCCACGACGCGATGCCCCTGCGCTGCCAGGCATGCCGCGGTCACCGACCCAACATAGCCCAGACCGAATACACTGATCCTGGTCTTCATTGCGAAACAATGTAGCAATGCTGTGTGACAGCTATGTGAAAGAGCGCGAACGGCTGCTGGTCGCATGTGGTCGGAAACCCCACGCGCCCGAGTTTGGGGCTGTAACGATTGCATTAATCTGTACGTCGCCGAGTCCCCCAATCTGCAACCCGGCAGCAACACACTTTTCACCGCCACCGTCTACGATCAGAACAACCAGGGCGTAACCTGGACTGTGAGTCCACTCAATTTTGGCACTTTGAAGTTTCTGAGCATCGAGAGGCCAATTGATGCGGAACGAGGTCCGTCTGTCAACTTGTCGCTCATAAAGTCCACGCTGCAACACCGGTTCGGAGCGGTGGCCGTGGCCACGCTACCACGCTGAGGGCGAGCTATCTTTCGTCGCGGCTTGCGTTGTCATTCGTGATTTCAATCACATTAGTTAACAGGCGAAAATTCACTAACATTTCATTTTCATGTCAACCGCATTTTACCCGCGAGGGATTTAATGAACTGTTTTATTGGACGATCGCGGGCGTTGTCCATATTTTCAACCCGACTTCCAGCGCCCGAGTCCGCTTTTCGTGGTGAAAATTCCAAGGAGGAGAATGCCACATGTCTCGAATAAGGCCTCGAAGTAACTCTCCTAATAAGTCTCGCATTAATTGTTGGCTGATTGGTTTACTTGCAGCGGGGCTGAGCATTCCGGCGCTCGCTCAGTCCAACCCGTTCCCGACCTACACACCCGGCGAAAACACGAATGCGTCTACTGGTCCGACCTACTCGGCGCCCTTATCCAATGCGTGGGTCGTCAGCGATGGTGCAATCCTCACGCCGGCCGGCACCCAGGTCTACCTCGGCACCACAACCCGCGCCAAGGCGGTCGCGCTGAATCCGAATACCAGCACGCAGACCGCCGCCGTGCTTCAAATGGGCGCTCCACAGGCTGTTTCGATCTTCTGCACGTCCGTCACCGGCTGCACCAACGCCAACGGCAACTACAGCCTCGGCGAGGTCATGCAGACCTACAGTTACAATGGCAATAAGAACGGCAGCACCACCGGCATAACCTATACGTCGGATGGCATGCACCTGCTATTCAGCCAGGACCAGGACAGCAGCTACAACAGCTACGTTTCCATCGTCAACGTCGACCCGAAGACGGGCTTGATCACAGGGAACGTTGCCCAAGTCCCTGTTCTGCTGGATGCCACCGACATCAGCGTCCCCGGGATTCCTGCGCCGGTGCCGCAGCTGAACACCGCCAACTGCACGCAGGCTGTCACCATGCCTGTCACCGGTGTTACGCTGCCCGCCCCCGTGGGGACTACGGGCAGTCTTGCGATTCCCTGCGGCATTCCTTACACATTTGTGGACAACTTTGAATACAGCCCTACCGGCACAGTCAACACTTCCTATCCCACGAGCATCGCAACCTCGGCGGACAACAAGACCGCCTACGTCGTGCTGAACTTCAACAATGAGCTGGCAAAGATCGACCTGACCCAGTCAACGCCGGTCGAAGGCCCGACGGTCCGCGTCGGCAACGTCCCGCACAGCGTCGTGATCTCGCCGGATGGCACCACGGCCTATGTGTCCAACGAGGCTGGCCGAATTGCGACCAACTCCGACTTTCAACTCTATTCCAACGGCACGCCGGTCGTAGCTACCTATCCGACTGGCGCCACGGCCACTGGCACTGTTTCCGTGGTCAACCTGTCCACGTTTGCGGTCACCGGTAGCATTAAGGTCGGTCTGCACCCGACGGGGATGGCGTTCTGGGGCAAGAAGCTGTTAGTCGCCAATGCGTATGACGACAGCATTTCGGTGGTCGATACGACCGTTAACCGGGAAATATGGAGGATCGACCTTGGACTGCCCGGCTTAGGTGTCGGGCCAAACTCGATCGCCGTCGACGCCGCGCACAACACCGCTTATGTTGCGCTCTACAATGCCAACGCGGTTGCCGTGGTCGACCTCAACTTTGGGCTGGTTGTGGGCCTGATCCCAGTCGGCTATGCGCCGTCGTCGGTTGTGCTGGACGCGGCGGACGGTGCGCTGCTCGTTGCCAATGACAAGGGTATCGGCACCACGGGCTTCGGTCCTGTGGCGGAGCCTCCGACGAAAACGTACGAAAATTCGTATGCCAAGGAATTCGGCGTGTACGACTTCAACACCCACCAGGACCTTGGCACCGTCAGTATCGTCCCCGTCCCGAACTTCCCGACTCTGGCGGCGATGACGCAACAGGTGGTCCAGAACAATCACTGGGATCTGCTGGAGAACATCTTGTCGGCCGGGGGCGGCAATCGCTTCACAAGGCCAGTCGCAATCCCAGCCCGCATTGGCGATCCGTCGAAGATCAAGCACGTCTTCGTGATCATCCGTGAAAACCGCACCTACGATCAGATGCTCGGCGACGTGGTCGGCGGTAACGGCGACCCCTCGCTGGCGGTCTTCGGCGACAACTTGAGCTACGTCTATACCAGCGGCGCGAGTGGGGCCGGCAACAACAACATCGGGACTACGCCAGCCTACGCAGTATCGCCAAACGCGCACGCGATTGTGCAGCGCTTCCCGCTTCTGGACAACTTCTACGACCCGAGCCGCCAGTCGGCCGACGGTCACAACTGGATCACGCAGGCCATGGCGCCTTACTCCGACGACGTCCAGTCGCCGGACTGGCTACGCGACTATCCCTCCAACGGCGGCGAAGCGCTTGCCTACCAGAAGGTCGGCCACCTGTGGGACCAGGCTGCAAAGGCTGGCGTTTCGCTTAAGAACTACGGCGAGTACATCGAGTACAACACGTTCAACGTGCCGGGTTGTACTCCGACCTCGGTTAATGGGTTTGTCATCTCGAACAGTTGTGAGCCGACCTGGACTCAGTTCTACAACGACACGCTGCTATACGAGAGTAACTCGGAAGCCGAGCTACAGTACTACAACGCCATCGGCTCGGTGTCCCCCCTGCCGAACCTGATCAACAACACGGTCCAAAGGTACCCGCAGTTCGATCTGGGCATCCCCGATCAGTACCGTTTCGACGTCTGGAATCAGGATTTCCAGAAGGACGTTAACAGCGGCACGGTGCCCCAGCTTGAATTCATGTGGATCAGTTCCGACCACACGGGCGGCCCGCCGACTGCGCAGGCCATGCAGGCCGATAACGACTTGGCTCTTGGCCGCTTTGTCGATGCCATCAGCCACAGCTCGATTTGGTCCTCTTCGGCGATCTTCGTCGAGGAAGACGACGCGCAGACCGGCGTCGACCACGTCGACGGTCACCGCAGCCCGGGCTATGTCATCAGCCCCTACGTCAAGCAGGTGCCACAGCCGAATAACAGTACCCCCCCTGCGGTAGTCGAAGACGGTACTTTCTATACGCAGGTCAACATGACGCGCACGATCGAGCAGATTCTCGGTCTGACGCCAATGAACCAGAACGACCTCGTGGCCTCGCCCATGAGGACGCTCTTCATCGACAACCCGCCTCAGGCGAACTTCGCGCCTTGGACGCACGTGCAGAACCAAGTCCCGCTGTGTCAAGCTGTTCTCAGCTATACGGATCCTAACGGGAATCCGTGTCCATCATCCACAACAGTCGCGGATGCCAGCCCTGCGGTCAAGGCACTGCAGGCTGCCTGGCAGCAGAAGAAGACGGAGATCTTCGCCGGCAAATATCAGAAGCCGGACTCCGAAGACCCGGACATCGTTCGTCACTACGACTGGTACGATGCCACTGGGTATAAGGTACCCTACCCCGGCGAGAAGACGGTTCGGCCGCCAAGCGACTTCAATAACTCGGCACCCGCCAAGGCTGATGACGACGACGGCGACTAGTGACACGTTCTAGCTGCAACAGCCCTCTCCTCGATCGCGTCGGGGAGGGGGCTGTTTTAGTCTTAAAACTGAAGAGTCCCCGCCAATGTGAGCTTGGCCGCCAAACGGAGTTGTCATCAGACGGTTACAACTCAGATCCAGTGCCAAGGACGAATAGACGTCCGTCGGAGAATTCAGTTCATGTCACGGAAATTTCACATGCGGGTCATCACTGCGTAACACGTGGTTCTTAGGATGGGCGACCTACGATGTGCAGGGGCGCTGGGAGTAGTTTGCACCCCGATGCGCCACGGTCGATCCCGTTTGCGTGGTGAAAAAAACTCCAAGGAGGAGAACGGTATGGCCCGAAGTAACTCGCGAAATCACTCTCGACATAAAACTCGAAATAATCGTCGGATCAAACGTCTCAGTTCGCTGGCCGGCATGGTAGCGGCAGCGGGACTGAGCCTTCCCGGGCTCGCCGCCGCTCAGTCGGTGCCGTATCCGACCTATGTCGTCGGCCCGCAGGCGAACGGTTCGTGGGTCGTCAGCAGTGGACAAGTCATCAACCCTGCAGGGATACAAGTCGATCTCGGCATCCGGGTTCGGGCGAAGGCCATCGCGCTGAACCCCAATCTCCGCACTCACACCGCCGCCGTCCTCACGATGGGGACGTCAACGTCGGACGGCGACGGAGCCGTCGAGGTGTTCGATACCCAGACCGGTGAGGTCCTGCAGAACTACATCGCGTTGGGATACGATTCCAGCGGCAGCTACAGCGGCATCGCCTATTCGGCGGATGGCAAGTACCTGGTATTCAGCCAGGACAGTAGCAACGTCACCATTGCCAAGGTCGATACAGACGGCATGCTGGAAGATGACGCCCAGGTCAGCGTGCCACCGAACAATTCGTTTATCACATGCTTCCCCAACAGCCCTCCGGCCTCGTATGGCAATCCCTGCGGGTCGTTCTATAGTTCGTACACTTCGTATCCCGGCGGCGTCGCGATCTCGAGCAATGGCAAGAGCGCTTACGCCCTGCTGAACCAGAACAATACGCTCACCAAAATCGACCTGGCTGCGAACCCGCCGAGTCAGGGAGTGCAGATCCGTGTGGGTAACGCGCCGCACAGCATCGTCCTGAACGCTGCCGGCACAACCGCTTTTGTCAGCAATGAGGGTGGCCGGGCAGCGACCGAGGCGGATTTCCAGATCAACTCGGCTGGCACCGAGATCGTTGCCGACCCCCTGACAGGTTACGCCACCACGGGTACCGTTTCTGTGGTTGATCTGGCCTCGATGAAGGTTACCGCGAACATCGAGACCGGTGGTCTGCACCCGACCGGCATGGCGCTCTTTGGAAGCTCCCTGTTGGTCGCCAATACCTACAGCGACACCATCGCGATTATCGACACGGCCAGTAACCAGGTGACGCGGACGATCGATCTTGGTCTGCCGATTGGTATTCCCGGGGCAAACGCTCCAGCTTGGGGCGCCGAGCCGGCCTCGATCGCCGTCGATGCCAAGAACGGCATTGCCTACGTCGCCCTTTACGGGGCCAACGCCATTGGTGTGGTCAGCCTCAGCGCGACGGCCCAGACTCCGGTCCTGGGCATGATCCCGGTAGCGTATGCGCCAGCCTCGGTCGTGCTCGACACAACCAGCAACGAGCTGCTCGTTGCCAACGACAAGGGCATCGGCACGCGTTATTCGATGGAGTGCGACCACGGCGTCTGCGGCTACAACACCCACCAGGACAATGGCACCGTGAGCATCGTCCCAGTGCCGGATAGCACGACTTTGGCAACCATGACGGACCAAGTGTTCGTGAACAACCACTGGGACCTGGCGCAAAATGTCGCGTCCGCCTCCGGGGGTTCCCCGAATGCGAAGCCGGTTGCACTCCCAGCCAAGATCGGCAGCCCGTCGCTGATCAAGCACGTGTTCGTAATCGTTCGTGAAAACCGCACCTACGATCAGGTCCTGGGCGACGTGGCGGCCGGCAATGGCGACCCGTCGCTGGCAGTGTTCGGCGACGGCGCCGCGGCTGGAGGCACTCCGATCACGCCGAACGCGCACGAACTGGTGAAGCGCTTCCCTCTCTTCGACAACTTCTATGACCCCAGCCGCCAGTCGGCTGACGGTCATCAATGGATCCAGGAGGGCAGGGCGCCCTACGCCGATGACATCCAGTCGCCGGACTGGGTGCGCAGCTATCCCGGTGGAAACGCCGGCGATGCGCTCGCCTATCAGAAAAAAGGCTTCCTGTTCTCGGAAGCGGAAGCAGCTGGTTTGCCGGTGAAGATCTACGGCGAATACATCGAGAACAACACGTATAAACAACCAAACGGGTCGACCAGCGAACCGAGCTGGAGCGCGTTCTATGCCGACTCGCAGTGCTTCGAGGGAGGGCCGGGTTGCGCCGCACCTGGGACCAAGGGCGAGACGACGCTGTATTTCCAGAACACGGTCACATCGACGTCTTCTATCCCGGCGGTATCCAAGTACCTCATCCCGAACTTCCCGTATTTCGATTTGGGCATTCCCGACCAGTTCCGCGTCGATCTGTGGATACAGGACTTCAACAAGGACGTCGCGGCCGGCACCGTGCCCACATTGGAAATGCTGTGGATCATGTGCGACCACACTGGAGGCCCGCCGAACTCGCCGGCCGAACAAGCCGATAACGACTTGGCGGTTGGGCGCATTATCGACTACATCAGCCATAGCAACGTGTGGTCCACGTCGGCGATTTTCCTCGAAGAAGACGACGCGCAGAACGGCGTCGACCACGTCGACGGTCACCGCAGCCCAGGCTATATCGTCAGCCCATACGTCAAGCAGGGTGGATTTACTGATTCCACTTACTACTCGCAAACCAACATGACGCGGACGATCGAGCAGATCCTCGGTCTGCCGCCCATGAACGTGATGGACCTTGTCGCATCGCCGATGAGGACCGCGTTCGTCAATGGCGCGCCGCCCTCGGACAACTTCAAGCCGTGGACGCACGTCCCGAACCAGATCTCGCTGACTGACGGCGTTTCAGCGAGCACAGACAATCCAAGCGACAGCCCCAAGGTCAAGGCCCTGAGGCAGGCTTGGCTGCAGAAGAAGGCGCAGATCTTCGCTGGCAAACTGACCAAGCCCGACTCCGAAGACCCGGACACCGTCAACCATCTGAACTGGTACGAGGCCACCGGGTTTACGAGGCCTTATCCGGGCGAGAAGACGGTTCGCCCGCCGAGCGAGTTCAACAACCCGGCGCCCGCCGGAGACGCAGACGGGGACGAGTAAGGTACCGGTCGCCGCAACACCCTCTTCCCGACTCGTCGGGGAGAGGGTTTCTTATTTGTGGATCAAACGCCAAGTATAGCGTCTCGAATTCAGGCAGACTTGCCCGGTTCGACCAAATGAAAAACCGGCCTCCTCGGAGGCCGGCTTGATTTGAAGGGCTTGCGGATTCCGTTAGAACAGGAATTTCATCGCGAGCTGCAACACGCGATTTTCGTGCGTTCCACCGGAATAAAGGAAGTTGCTGGTTCCAAAGTCGTTTGTACCGGTGCCGCTGATGTTCGCTCCTGCGCCACCTTGGCCTGCGATTGGCAGCCATTCGGTGTGGTTGAAGACGTTGAACGCTTCGGCGCGAAATTCCAGCGCTGTCTGCTCCTTGATGGTGAAGTGCTTGAACACGCCCATGTTGAAGTTGATGTAGTCGGGATTGCGCAAGCTGTTGCGGCCGGAATCGCCGAACGTCAGCGCAGTAGGAATCTGGTACGCGCCCGCGTTGTAATACAGACGGCCATACTGATTGATCGTATGCGGCGTCTGCTTTGGATTTCCGATGATATCGACATAGGCCGACGAACCGATGCCATTTCCGACGCCGGCGTTATCGACCGCGTTGTAAATCACGCTGAAGGGCGAACCAGTTGTAAAGTTGGTTTCACCAGATAGCTGCCATCCGCCCAGGACGGCATGCGTAAAGCCCGCACGACGGAATCCGGGGATGTCCCAGATATAGCTGGCATTGAACATCTGGCGTTGATCAAAGTTGGAGCTGGCGCGATTGGAGGCGGGAGCGTAAGTGTTGGTGAAGCTACCGTCGTAACGATCCGAAGAATCGTCAATCGAGTGGCTGTAGGTGTAAGCGACATCGAGTTCCAGACCGCCTGCATTGCGGCGAAGCAGGACTTGCAACGCGTTGTAATTGGAGGAAGCGGCGGTTTGGAGGCCGGCGATGCTGCTATAGCCGGGATAAGGCCGGAAGGGATCGGCGCCTGCGGGAACACAACTATTGGCGACCGCTACGTTCACGGCCGGGCCCGATGGCGGGCCACCGTTCACCCCGGGCGTATACGGGATGGGCACGCCGCTGGGTGTGACAGCATTCTGCGGAACATCGTAGGCGTCAGGATTGGCAGCGCATTCGGTGCCCGTAAAGGTCTGGCCGAACGTATATGGATTCGGATTCGCAGGATAGAGCTGGTTCAGGTCGACCTCGCGTGTGAGGCGGGTGCCTTTGCTTCCCACATAGGAAATCGTGGCCACCGTGCTGCGGGCCAATTCGTGCTGCAAATCGAGGTGCCATTGCTGGACGTACGGCCATTGTGCCTTGGTCGGAATGGCGGTCACGCCGAGGGGATATTGGGGCGAAGACGTGCCGCTTACCCCGATATTGGGATAACCAACGATGTTCAACTGCTGGGCGGCGTAGGCAAGCGGCGGCGAGTTTTCCAGCGATTCGGTGTTGGCTTCGTTGCCATTGCCGTGCTCGAAGAAGATTCCGTATCCGCCGCGCAGGGCGGTTTTGCCGTCACCACGCGGATCCCATGCAAACCCGAGGCGGGGAGCGGGATTGAACAGGTGGCCGGTCATGCAGCCGACGGGAACACCTGCGGTCACGCCGCATTGCACGATGCCATTGGGCAGATCGGCTACCGTGGGAGTGAGATTGTCCTTGGTCAGGTTCGTAACGATATCGGAATTGGGATCGACACTAGTTTGGCCGGCAACGTAGAACTTCGGATCGAAGTTGAAGGCCTGGTGTTCTTTCTCACGGAATGTGCCAAACAGGCTTACGCGCAGACCGAGGTTCAAAGTCAGGCGGTTCGAAACGCGCCAGTCGTCATTGAAATAGGGCTCAAGCATTTTGTAGCGGTTGTAATACTTCACCGTGGTGTTCTGCTGCCCAAACGAGGCCATGTAGCCGAGGAGCAGGTCGGCGAAGGGATTTCCGGTGGTCGTTGTCGCAGTGGCAGGATTGAAGGTGATGTATCCGGGGTAAGATCCTGCCGCAAGTTCGCCGCCGAGTTCGTTTTTCTCGTCCGCCTGGAAGAAGGCGCCCATCTGCAGATTGTGCTTGCCGACCAGCTTGTTGAGGTTGTCTTTGACACTGTAGACAGGGTTGGAATTGTAAGGACCGTTTGGAATGTATCCGGGGTCTTCGCCGAAGTTTCCATAAATCCCCGCTGGATCCTGGAGGTTAATTCCGGGCATGACACCGCGATCCGCGCCAGCAAAGAGCGAACCGAAGGTTGTCCCCGATGGCCTTTGCCAGTCGCCAAGATCGGTTAAGCCGATGTGGTCGGTCGTGTAGCTGAAGACAACTTCGTTCAGCAAAGTTGGAGAGAACGTAGATGCCAACCGAGCCACATAGCTCACGCCCGGGCCCGTGAAGTTCGTTTGAATCGTCGGGAAACTGCCCGTGTTGGTCCACAGCGGGGTCTGATTTATCGTCGACCAGGAGTCGTGAACGTAGTGGAAGCTCAGGCGCTCCTTATCGGAGAAGTTATGATCGACGCGCAGAAGTTCCTGGCGCCAGTTCGTCGGCTGCGAAGTCACGTCGTAATACGCAGCCAGTCCCGGGACGGTAGGACTCGGGTTGGCAGCAGAAACGGCGGATGGGGGCGGAATCAGCGACAAGAGCGCTTGTACATTCGGATCGTTGAGATTTACGGGCACCTGATCTGACGGGTAAGGGTTACCGGTTGTGGGGTCAATCGGGCAGTCCGCAGTTCCGAGGGCACAGACGTCGCTGAAGTTCCCTTCACGCTCCGTCGCTGTGGGCACGAGCTGATCGAACGTATAAGGGACGCGGTCGCGGCGCCACTCCTGCGACCAGAAGAAGAACGTCTTCGTCTTGCTGTTGTTGTAAACCTTGGGAATATAGAACGGCCCACCGAATGTGTATCCGAAATCATTTTTGTGATAGGCCGGAGCAATGCCGCCCTGCTCCCATCCCGGCGAGTTGAAGGCATTGTTGCGCACGAACTCGTAGGCGTCGCCGTGGAACTTGTTAGTTCCGGACTTGGTCTCAACTTCAATCGTGCCCGAACCGTTCTTGCCGTACTGCGCGCCGTAGTTCGAGGTGAGCACTTTGAATTCGCCGATGGCATCGATGCTGGGAGTAACGTTCAGCGTGTTGTTGCTGCCGACGTCCATGTTGTCGCCGCCGTCGAGTTCCCAGTTGTTGTATTCGGTGCGGCCGCCATTGATGCTGAACGAGTTGTTCGCGGTGACGCCGACGCCGCCCTCATCCGCTCCAGTCTGATTACTGACGCCGGGGACGAGAGTGACCAACTGCTTGAAGTCGCGGCCGTTCAACTCCAACTGGGAAATTTCTCTTCCCGTAACCGTGCCGCCAAGGTCAGACGACTGTGTTTCCACCTGTGCGACATCTGCGCCTTGCACGACGATTTCGGTGGTGACCGCGCCGACTTCCAAAGTGACGTTGACGCGGGCCTTTTCGGCGACGTCCAGCTTGACCGCTTTGGCTTGGTACTTTTTGAAGCCTTCGGCGCTGACAGTTACGTCATAACTGCCGATGGGAAGAGCAGCGAAGATATAATCGCCGGCGCCGTTGGTTGACGCGGTGCGTTTCAGCCCGGCTGCGGCGTCGTTGATTTCCACCTTGGCATTCGCCACCGCCGCTCCGCTGGAATCGGTGACAGTCCCGGTGATGGAAGCGGTGTCCTGAGCCCAGGCGGCTCCGCAGAAGATGAGAGCCAGAACCAATGCGCGAAATAGCATAAGATTCGATTTCATGGTAATTACTCCCTGGAGGCGCGAATCGCCCGCGCCCATTCCCGGCCATTTAGTGCCAAGGCCCGACCTTGCGGCCAGACCTCACTTCGACAAGACATCCCTGCTGGATCGAGACCCGCGAAGGATTATTAAAACGTATGAATAGTGCGTTTATTGCATGTTCTCTGTCAAGAAAAAAGCGACCCGCCGCCCCTGCTTTCGCACCCTGATACCACAATGAACCCGGAGAATTGCAAAATCGATTTGTCCTCCAAAGCGGGGTTCGGAAAAACCTAGCTCAAGCTCCTTGTCGACTCGCGCACAACCAGTTCCGGGGCCACCTTGCGGTGCGTGGCGGCCACTTCTCGCTTTTCCAACACGGCGTTGATGCCGTCAACCACAATCCCGACCGCGGACGCGCCCATGGCTTCCATGGGCTGGCGAACGGTCGACAGCGGCGGCGTGTAGAGCGCCGAGGTCGCTACATCGTCGAACCCCATGACCGAACAGTGCTCCGGCACGCGGATGCCAGCTTTGTTGAGCGCACGGATGGCGCCGAAAGCGCTCATGTCGTCAAAAGCCAGCAGCGCGGTGAACGAGCGCTTCTGCCGGATTAAGTCTTCGGTGAGTTTCTGGCCGGCCTCAAAGCTCGAGATGGGGTCGCGCGATTCGGGCAGATCCAGAATCAGGGCGGGATCGAGTTCGAGCTTGCAGGTACGGGCGCAGTTGCGAATGCCACGCCAGCGCGGGGAACTGTCAGTGAGCGCCTTGGGACCGCGAATGATGGCGATTTTGCGATGTCCGAGGGAGTGCAGATGTTCCAGCGCCAGGCATCCGCCCAGTTCATTGTCGACAATGATCGAGCTGATGGAATCGGTCTTGAGTTCGCAGCCGATGATCGCCGTGGGAATGCTGCTCTTTTCCACATCAGCCAGGAGGTTGATGTCGACGAAAAGCCAGTTGGCCAGCACGATCAGAGCCTCGATGCGGCGGTCGAGCAGCATTTCCAGATAGCGCTCGAAGCGGCTGCGCTCGTTGTGCACGTCGGTGAGGATGGGCAGATAGGACGCCTGGTAAAGCGTGTTTTCGATCCCCCGCAGAACCAGCGTGCAGTAGGGATCGGTCATGTCGAAAACCATGACCCCGACGGTGTGGCTGCGTTTGCTGCGCAGCGAACGGGCAAACTGGTTGGGACGATATCCGAGCTTCTGAGCAGCGCGTTCGATGCGTTTCTTGGTGGCCGCGGGAATGTAGCGGGCGAGCGGAGCGTTGTTCAGAACGATCGAAACGGTGGTGGAGGAAAAGCCGCTCTCTTTCGCCACATCACGAATGGTGACCATTGTCGTAGTTAGAAGGAACCGCGACTGGAGCGGTCCAAAACGATAGAACTTGAGTTGGGCGAAGCGCGCTTGAATTCCGCACCACGCTGGCGGACACTACAGCAGAGAGTGGAACGAGTGTCAAGGGCGCCAATCACATCGCGATTGATTCTGCTGTTGAGTGTGGCAGTTCCGTGTTTGAGGGCTGGGGGCCTGATTGCTCCTGCGCGCATCGGGGGTCAAGCCAATGCTGCTTCCGCTGCGGCCGCTGCCAACCAACCTGATACGGTGGATGTGGCGCGGGTTTTTCAGCGCGGGCAGGAGGCGCTGAATCGGCAGCAACTGGATGAAGCAGAACGTGACTTTCGGATGGTGCTCGAACTCGATCCGCGGTCTGGAAGCGCCTACGCCAATCTGGGCGTGGTGTACATGCGCCGCCAGGATTGGGCGAAGGCTTTGCAGAACCTGTACCGAGCGGAGAAGCTGATGCCGCAGGCGGCAGGAGTTCGGCTAAACATAGGGCTTGCCTACTATCGACAGAATGAGTTCGTAAAAGCGATTGCGCCGTTTGAGTCGGTAGTTCGAGAGGAACCCTCGGCGGTGCAGCCACGATATCTGTTAGGTTTGTGTTATTTCTTTGCGGAGCGCTGGGTCGATGCTGCCCAGACGCTTGCGCCATTGTGGGCGCAGGAATCGGACGAGTTGCCGTATCTCTATGTGCTCTCGAACGCCGCTCACCGCGCCGGGCAGAAGGAGCTTGACGATCGCGCCACAGAGAAACTCATCAAACTCGCTGACGGATCACCGGAATACCATCTTTTCGTGGGTAAGTATCACTTGAACCTGGGGCAAAACGACCTGGCGTTGGCTGATTTTCAGGCGGCCGCCGCAGCCAATCCCAGGCTTCCGTTCGTGCACTTCAACCTGGGCATGACCTATCTGAACAAAGAGGAATACGAGCAGGCGCGTAAGGAGTTCCTGGAAGATGCGGCGATTGAGCCCGATCTCGCGCTCGACTACGATGAACTCGGGAACGTTTATTGGCTGATTCAGGATGATGCCAATGCGGAAAACAGCTACCGGCAGGCGCTGCGGCTGGATCCGCGGCTGGTGAGTTCACGCCTGGGGCTGGCGAAAATCTATCAGCGGCAAAAAAAATACGAGGAAGCCCTCGCCGAGGTCGACGCCGCCAGAAAAGTGGATCCTGCGCGCCCCGATATCCATTACTTGCGTGGACGTCTGCTTCTCCAGATGGGACGTCAGCAAGAGGCCAAACAAGAGTTGGCCGCGGCGGAGCGCATCGAAGCGAGCGCAGGCGGAAAGCAGGCGGCACCGGTGCCGTCCCCCGAGCTCCTGCAAGAGCCGCGATGACCGTAGGCCTTGCATCGCTCCGTGACCGTAAGGACTTTTGACATTCGCGATCTGTTACGGTGCGGATGCTCGTTTGCTCCGTATGGCGTTAAATCGGATGTTTCGCTACTGCGGAAAGAGGCTGAGCGAGCTACGCTCTGTCCGCGGCGTCTTCGGCTACGCCTACGGCATAACCGAATTCACCTTGTTCGACGAAGTGCGCAACTCGAAAGCCAGCGGCTCTCAATTCTTCTGCCAGTCCTCGTTCCGTGAACCAATGCGCGTATCGGGCGTAACTGATGTGATCGCCAATCTCTAAAGGTTCTTTCCTCGCGCGGGAAAAGAACGACCAAAATCTGGCCACACGATACACAAGAACATCGTCACTAGAAGAAGCCCGGCGCACGAAGAACGAAATCAGGAGTGGGGCATCCGGTAAAGCGCGTTGGCGGAGAGCCTGCAGGAATCGAATCCTGCGCCCGCGCGTGGGAATGTGTGTGTACACCGTCCAGCCTACAATCAAAGCATCATAAGTGGCGGGGCCGACAGGAACGCAATCGGCAGGACAATGGACGAGATAGTCAGGGTCACCGAGCTCCTCGAAGACTTTTTGACTGGCCTTCACTAACGGAAGACTGCACTCAAAGCCTTCCGCTTCGAATCCAGAGTTCCGCAGGGCCAGCACCTCTCTCCCACCGCCAGCTCCAGCCACCAGCACACGTGATCCAGGTCGAAAGAATCGATCCAACATCTGTTGCTCCCATTCGAAAAACCCGCTCCGATTGTGAGCATTCGACGAATAGAACTGGGAGTGATCGAAATTTTGCGCTGTGATGGCGTTGAGTTCGTCAGGATTTAAGCACGCCAGCCAGAACCCCTCATGGATTCTTTTCAGGAACCTTACGACTCGTTCCTGACAACGATCCGTAACTGCGAAGCATTGCAATCGCAGCTTCCGAACTCGCTCCCGCTGACCTGTTCGGTCGATTTCTGAAACTTCTGAATCCGTGTGGTCCATATGCGTAGTTTTGAAATGGATCATACCCGAAGCAGTGGGCTCGCTTCCTCGGTCACCCTGCCGCCCTGCCCACCATCCACCTTCACCTCATTTCGCAAGCCTTGTGGCATACTCTTTGGGCACAAATCCCGGGAGGTCTATGCGGCGCTCAATTCTTGCCTTGCTGGTGATCGGATCTTTCTTGCACTCGGCCATTGCGGATTCTCCTCAGTCCGGCGAGACCGCTCCTCTGGATGGATTTTCATCGCAGCACGCGCGCAGCGAACGCGAGTGGGAAAATAAATTTCGCGCGCTTCCCAGCGCCGATAAGCAGCGCGAATATATGCAATTGTTGGCGGCTCGGCCGCATCACGTGGGATCAGCGTATGACAAGCAGAATGCCGAATGGATACTCGGCAAATTCAAAGAGTGGGGACTGGATGCGCACATCGAGACGTTCAAGGTTTTGTTTCCGACTCCCAAGCGGCGCGTGCTGGAACTGATCGCGCCCACGCACTACGTCGCGAAACTTGAGGAGCCCGCAATCGCAGAAGATCCCACCTCGAATCAGCGCGACGAACAATTGCCCACCTACAACGCTTACTCGCGCGACGGGGATGTGACCGGGCCGCTGGTATATGTGAATTACGGCTTACGCGAGGATTACGAGCGCCTGGATCGCCTTGGGGTTTCGGTGAAGGGAGCGATTGTGATTGCGCGATACGGTCGTTCGTGGCGAGGCATGAAGCCCAAGATTGCCGCCGAGCACGGCGCGATTGGCTGCATCATCTATTCCGATCCCAGAGACGACGGCTATTTTGGGGGCGACGTTTTTCCCAAGGGCAGCATGCGCCCCGACCAGGGTGTGCAGCGGGGCAGCGTTTTGGACTTTGCCTCCAATTATCCGGGTGATCCGCTTACACCTGATCGCGGCGATCCCAACGCTCCGAAAATCACGGTGAGAGATGCGCCCAGCATCAGCAAAATTCCGACTCTGCCCATCTCTTACGGCGATGCGCAACCGCTGCTGGCCGCACTGACTGGCCCGATGGCGCCAGAGGAATGGCGCGGAGCATTGCCGATTCCTTATCACGTGGGTCCGGGCGCATCCAAGGTGCGTCTGGTGGTCGAGTCGAATTGGGACATCAAAGACGTGAACGATGTCATCGCCCGGATTCCGGGCTCGTCCGAAGCTGACGAATGGGTGGTGCGCGGCAACCACCACGACGGGTGGGTGAACGGGGCGGAGGATCCAATCTCAGCGCAAGTGGCTTTGCTCGAGGAAGCCCGCGCCTTTGGCGAACTGCTCAAACAAGGATGGAAGCCGAAACGTACCATCATCTACTGCGCGTGGGATGGCGAAGAGCCGATGCTGCTGGGTTCCACTGCATGGGCGGAGACACATGGGCGCGAGTTGCAGGAGCATGCGGCGGCCTATATCAATACGGACGGAAACGGCCGCGGTTACCTGATGCTGGAAGGTTCCCATTCGCTGGAACATTTTATGAACGACGTGGCGCGAACGATCGAAGACCCGGAAAGTAAGCTCTCGGTTTTCGAGCGCGAACGTCTGGCTGACATTGTGCAGGCGAAATCAGATGACGAGCGCAAAGAACTGCGCCAAAGGCCTGATTTGCGCATGATGGCGCTTGGGTCAGGGACAGATTTCACCACGTTTATTGATCATCTTGGCGTGGCATCGCTGAATCTCGGTTACGGCGGGGAAGATGAGGGCGGAATTTATCACTCCATTTACGACGATTTTTATTGGTACACGCATTTCTCCGATACCAATTTCGTCTACGGTGTCGCACTTTCACAAACCGTCGGTACAGCTGTCATACGGATGGCCGATGCCGATGTTCTGCCTTACGAGTTCACCGACTTCTCCGACACCATGCAGAAGTACGCGAAGGATCTTCAGAAGCTTTTGCAGGAAAAACAGGATGAAGCCCGGGAACGGGAGCAGGAATTGAAAGAGGGTGCATTTCGCGCCACGCTCGATCCGCGCAAGGCGACGGTGGCTCCGCCGGCGGAAGATGTTCCCCCACATTTGAATTTTGCGCCTCTGGAAAATGCACTGGACACGCTCAACAAGAGTGCGGAGCGCTACAAGGTGGCCTTCAACCGGGCCGAGGCTGCTGGCTTCACCGGAAGCGACAGCCAGTTGACAGCCATCAACCAGAAACTGATCCAGAGCGAGCGTTGCCTGACGGATCCGGCGGGTCTGCCCGGACGTCCCTGGTATAAGCACCTGATTTACGCTCCCGGAATTTACTCGGGTTACGCGCCCAAGACCATGCCTGGCATTCGCGAAGGCATCGAACTTCGCCACTGGCAGGAGGCTGACGCGCAGATCGGGCGTGTGGCGCATGTGCTCGAATCAGAAGCAGCGCTGTTAGATTCCGCTTCAACTGACTTGGAGTCTCTCAGCAAGTAGCCGCGATTTCGGAGCACAAGCGTTTCTTCGCGTCGCAGGTGCAGCGGATGCGGATGTTTTCCCCGCTGCGTTTGCTGGTATCAGGGTCTCCGTCTTACGAGTGCAGCGAACGGAATGGCTCACTTCTTGCCGGAAACGCTTTCTGAAGCTCGCGTTATCGCGGCCTATGTAACCTTTGTCGGAAGTTATCTTGTCTTCGCGCTGGGAAAATTTCCCGGGCTGAAAATCGACCGTCCCGGGGCAGCCATTATCGGTGCTGTGGGCATGGTTGCATTCCGGATCGTGCAGCCGGCCGACACACTCCGCTTCATCGATTTCCCCACAATTGTGCTGTTGTTCGCCATGATGCTGATCGTCGGCACGCTACATCTGGTCGGATTCTTCGACTGGAATGCAGGGATGGTGCTGCGAAGGCTAAATCCTTCGCATCTGCTGCCCGCGGTGGTGTTCACGTCGGGCGTGGTGTCAGCATTTTTTGTGAATGACATCATGTGCCTGGTGATGGTGCCGATTGTTTTGAGCATCACGCGCAAGTTGCGGCTCAAGCCGATGCCGTATCTGCTGGCGGTCGCGACCGGATCGAATATCGGCAGCGTGGCCAGCATTACCGGCAATCCGCAAAATATGCTGATCGGATCATTTTCCGGAATCGGTTACCGCGACTTCCTTCTTCACCTGGGACCGGTCGCGCTCGTGGGGCTCTTTCTCGACTGGATGGTGCTCTACTGGTTTTACCTGCGGAAGGAGCGACACGAGCCCAAGTTGCAGGATGGGATTCCAGTGCCCCTGATCGAGCTCTCGCGACTGACAAAACCGGCGGTTGTGGTGACTGGAGTGGTGATCGCGTTTTTTGCCGGAGTGCCCCCGGCAATGGCCGCAGCATTGGGGGCTGCCGCTTTGCTGATCACGCGAACTCTGGAACCGCGCAAGTTGTACGACGAAGTGGACTGGGGCTTGCTCGTCTTTTTCGTGGGCTTGTTCCTGATCGTGGGAGGAGCGGAAAATGCGGGAATCGTAAGGGGTTTTCTGCACGTCGCGGAATATTGGAACCTGCACCAGATGGGAGTGTTCACCGTCGCGGTGGCGCTGTTGAGCAATATTGTGAGCAACGTACCGGCGGTCATGCTGTTGAAGTCGATGGCGCCAACCTTTTCGAATCCGCATACGGCCTGGCTGGTTTTGGCGATGGCGTCAACTTTGGCGGGCAATCTCACGATCACAGGAAGCGTCGCGAACATCATCGTGGTGGAGAGTGCTAAGCCGGATACGAAGATCAGCTTTTGGGACTATTTCCGCGTAGGGCTTCCGATCACAATCATGACTTTGGCTGTAGGGTGGGTGTGGCTGGCGTGGTTTCCGTAGGATTGCGCCAACGAATATGAAAAAAATTGTCGGGTTAGGCGAGGTGCTCTGGGACTTATTGCCGACCGGTGCGTCCCTGGGCGGTGCGCCCGCTAATTTCGCCTACATCACCCAACTTCTCGGCGATCAGGGCGTTGTGGCCAGCCGCGTCGGCTGCGATGCGCTGGGGCGCCAGGCTTCAGAACGGATGCAGGAGTTGGGACTCGATGTTGGTCATGTACAGGTCGATTCGGAACATCCGACGGGCACAGTCAAGGTCGAAGTTGACCTGCAGGGGCAGGCGAAGTTTGAAATCGCCAGTCCCGTAGCTTGGGATTTTCTGGAATGGACGCCGGCCTGGCAGCGAATGGCGCGACAGGCACACGCCGTCTGTTTTGGGTCTCTGGCCCAGCGATCCGAGCGAAGTCGAGCAACGATACGGAGTTTTCTCGAGGCGATGTCGCCTGATCGAGTGAAGGTGTTCGACGTAAACTTGCGGCAATCGTATTACTCGCGAGAGATTCTCAACGAATCGATGGAGCTGGCAGACATCGTCAAGGTGAATGGCGAGGAATTACCGAAGATCATGAACTTGAACGGATGGCCGCATCAGGACGAGCGCTCGTCGGCACAGCGTTTGCTCGATGCCTTCGGTTTGAAACTTGTGTGCGTGACGCGAGGGGCGCGAGGAAGTTTGTTGGTGGAGGGCGCAAATGTCGATGAGCATCCGGGATTTCCGGTGACGGTGGCAGACACTGTGGGATCTGGCGATGCATTCACCGCGGCCTTACTTCACGAATATCTGAACGGATCGTCGCTTCAAGTGATGAATGAAGTTGCAAATCGTGTGGGAGGATGGGTTGCCAGCAAACCGGGCGGCATGCCCGTACCGGTTGGTTCACTGCAGGAATCGTTGGCGGAGATTGCCTGGCGAGAAAGTCTCTAGGTTGTGGTGCTCAAGAAATTCTTGAGGTGCTCAGCTTCGCGAAACGCTTCCGTGCCTCCTGGACGCGTAGTGGAGAATGCTCCTGCGAGATTGCCCGAGGCCAGACATTTTGCCAAGTCTGCACCGCGCACGTATTGATGCAAGAAACCAGCATCGAAGCTGTCGCCTGCGCCTACGGTATCGACAGCTGTGACTGAGCGAGGGTGGGCAAAAATCCGTTCCTTGCCGCGCGCTGCCATAGCTCCCTTTGCACCGAGCTTTACAACGAGCAGGGGTACCAGTTCACTAAGCTGGCGAACGGCTGCCTCAAGATCATCGGTTCCCGCGACCTTGCACGCTTCGCGCTCATTGGGCAGAAATACGTCGACATCACGAAGAATTTTGTGCCAGTCAGTGTCCCATCGATCGTCGGGATCGTCATTGGTGTCGAGAGAAGTGGTGAGCCCCTTCGATCTCATGTAGTGCAAAAGTTCCCCGACTCGTGGTCGCAGACCGCGCTGCAAAAAGTAAGACGACAGATGAAAGTGGCGCGAATCGGATAGATACGCGAGATCAAGGTCGTCCCAGGTCAATTCCGAAATCGTACCCATATAAGTAAGGATGTTGCGCCAGGCATTGTGATGCAGAATGACGGTGAGACCGGTAGTTGTTGGTCCCGAGGCGCAACGCACGCGTGAGGTGTCGACTCTGCCTTGCTGCAAGCGTTCGAGCGCAATTTGCCCCAGGGAGTCGTCGCCGATGCGAGATTGAAATCCTACACGACTTCCGAGCGCAGCGAGGTTGTGAGCCACGATCGCAGAAGATGAACCCAGGGTCAGCATCATGCGCTCGGCCAGGAGTTCGCGCTCGGGCTGGAGTTGTTCCGGCAATCCGTAGAGGATGAGATCCAGATTCAGTTCGCCGGCAATGGTTACATCAAATCGAGGCATACGGTTTGCTCGTATTTTGATTGTTGCCAGCCAGAGGCAGAGGCGATCAAACCAGAGTCACCTCGATTCCGGCTTGTTTCAGGGCTCGGATATCGGACTTTGGAGCGGCGCGATCGGTGATGACCTCCTGCAGCACGGAGGTGGGTGAAATCAGGGAGAGGCTGCGGCGACCGAACTTGCTGGAGTCGCAAACGACGACGATTCTTCGCGAGACCTCCACCATCACACGATTGACTTTGGCCTCAAGCAAATTGGGCGTGCTCAGTCCGTAGTGAACGTCGAATCCGTCGACGGCGAGAAACAGCAGATCGGCGCTCAAGCGGTGCAGAGTTTCTTCTGCGATGGGGCCGACGAGAGAAAAGGAATTCTTGCGCAAAGTGCCGCCTGTCAGAATCACCTCGACCGCGGTTCCCGCAAGTTCCGCTGCAATATTCACGGCATTGGTAATGATCGTAAGGTTTTGAAACTGACGCAGAGCGCGCGCAATGGCGGTGGTCGTGGTGCCGGAATCGAGAATGAGTACCTGACCTTCCTTTACTCTGGCGGCTGCACTCTCGGCGATTCTTAATTTTTCGTGGCGATGGAGCTTCTCTTTTTCACGCAGCGTGGGATCTTCAAAGGCGCCCTCGCGAGCCGGCAGAGCTCCGCCATGAGTGCGATGAATCAGGCCATGCGCGTGAAGAATCTCGAGATCTTTGCGAATCGTAACCTGTGAGGTTTCGAACTTGCGCGCGAGTTCGGTGACGAGAACACGTCCTTGGCTGTTCAGCAGGTCGAGAATGGCACGACGGCGTTCCTCGTTGAGCACGTGTGGTTCGTTCCGGGGCGCTATGAGCAGGATCTCAATGCCTATTTCTTTTTATATCGTTTGCTTTCGTTTGTCCACTGAAAATCTGGACGGGGCAAGCCCACTGGGGGGACGACCATGGTCGACTTTCTCATTGCGCGCCAGCAACTATCCCATGCCTTCTCAGCCTGGGAATGTAAAGGATTTGGGAACCATGCATGGCGATAACCAGGCGAATACCTACTTGCACAGGCTTGTCCGCGAACGCCAATTCTTGCCGTAATCTCAATTTGAGGCAGAACCGACGCGCGTTCTGCGCTAGTTGTTTTGCATTGACGTTCGCAATTTTGAAAGAACATCGGATCCAAGACATGGGTACGTCTTTCGATGTTGGCGAAGAACAGACGGTCACGCGATCTCAATCGGTAGTCGCGCGCGTGGTGGGTGGTGACACTCTGATCGTGCCGATACGAGGGAAGGTCGGGGATCTGGCTTCAATTTACAGCCTGAACGGAACCGGATCCTTGATCTGGAGATTGCTTGAGTGTCCGCGAACGCTCGGCGAGCTGGTGGCTGCTGTATCGAGGGAATACGAAGTGGATTCAAAGCTTGCGGAACGTGATGTCCGGAAGTTTATTTGTGAAATGAGTAGTGCGGGTCTGGTCGAGTCTCCCACGGCTGTAGCAATGCAGGGAGCAGAGACCAGTGGGGCGGGAGAAACGGGTTCACGGGAAAACTGAAATGAGGTTCACGTCGGGCTGCCCGGAGGGGAATTGCATCACCTGAGCTATGGCGCTTTCAGTTCGGATCTGCATCAGCGTCAGGCTGGTGAGCGCGTTCCCCTGCAGGTGGCGATTGAGGTGACACGACGCTGTCCGTTGGAGTGTTTGCACTGTTACAACAACCTCGCCATGGATGACGTCGAAGCCAGGCGCCGGGAGCTCAGCAAAGAAGAGCACTTTCGAATTCTCGACGAGCTCGTTGATATGGGATGTTTCTGGCTTCTCTACACGGGCGGCGAAATTTTTGCGCGGAAAGACTTCCTTGAGATCTACACCTACGCGAAGAAAAAAGGATTTCTGATTACGTTGTTCACCAATGGCACGATCGTCAACGAACAGATCGCGGACTATCTTGCCGAATGGCCGCCGTTCGCCATCGAAATTACCTTATATGGGCGTACGCGCGAAACCTATGAGGCGCTCACCGCAGTTCCCGGGTCTTATGACCGCTGCTTGCGCGGAATCGAGTTGCTGAAGCGCCGCGGTCTGCCGCTGAAGTTGAAGACGGTCGCGACCAGCGTCAACAAACATGAAGTTCTTGCCATGCGGCAGTTCGCCGAAGAGGAATTGGGCGTCGAATTCAAGATCGATGGCCAGATCAATCCGCGTATTGATTGCTCGCAGAGTCCTCTCGCTGTGCGGCTTACGCCGGAAGAAGTGGTTGCGCTCGACATGAGCACGCCGAAGGCGGTGAGCGAGTATCGCAGGCTGGCGAAGCGGGACTTGGAAAATCCTCCGAATCTGGCGCACAACGACAGCGTGTACTTTTGCGGCGGCGGAATGAATTCGTTTGCCATTAACGCGTATGGCGAAATGGGGATCTGCGTCATCTCGCAGCAGGAAACCTTCCGCCTCCACGGCACTGGACTTAAAGAGGTTTGGGAGAACTCGCTGGCAGAGCTGCGAAAACGTAAGCGAACGAAACTCACGAAATGTGTGCACTGCCGGATTCAGTCGTTGTGCGGGATGTGTCCAGCAAACGGAGAGTTGGAAAACGGAGATCGTGAAAGTCCGGTTTCCTTTCTCTGTCATGTTGCGCACCTGAGAGCAGCGGCGATCGGCGCCGAGGTTCCAGCACACGGAGAATGCGAATTCTGCAAGGGGGGAAGCGAGCACGAGGCGTTGATGGAGTCGGCACGGCGAATCGTCAACAAGGAAATTGACGTAGAAAGTTGGACTGGGCCACAGCAGATGTTTCCAATCCTGAACAATGCCGAGCACGCCGCGGCAGGAGGCTGTGCGAGTTGCGCTGATCATTGAGCAACTGCACCGATGAGACCGAATGAATTGTGAATCGAATCAGGTCGATCGCAAGAAACCGTACGAACCTCCGCAAGTCACAACCATCAGTCTGCGCCCGGAGGAAGCAGTCCTGGGGCACTGTAAGACTTCAGGATCGAGCTTTCCAGGTTTCCCCTGCAGCGCATTTGTCTGCCAGAACGTCGGCTCGTGAGAAGGAGGGCTGGCCGACAAACATGGGAATGAGTTCTGAGATTCGGCCCCCGCGGTTCATCGGCAACCGTCGCAATCCATGTCGCAGCCAATTCTCAATCGGCGGTGTAACGGTCGAAGTTTCCGGTGACCGGCGCGAAGACGTTGCACTCGCACCTTCCCTGCGCGCTTTCGAAACAGATCTGGATGAGTTCGACATCAGCATAGCGGTCGAGTGGGTAGGTGATATTGAGTCGCGGCAAAGAAGTCTGTTGTTTGATTCGGGGACGACCTGGCGATGTTATGAGGACGACGCCAGACTTTTGTTTGACTTCAATTCACCAGTTTTCGGTGCACACCCGTACAAAAGGCTTCAGGTGGATCGGCAGTTCGAGCGCGCGACGCTGAAGATGAACGAGTCTGCGTTCGCGGGTTTTCCGTTCGAAGCGGAACCCCTGGAGTATCCCCTCGATGAACTGCTCATCATGCACCGTCTCACACAAGAGCAAGCGATTGAGTTGCATGCCTGCGGCATTGTT
>JASHQK010000135.1 GCA_030039195.1 Candidatus Sulfotelmatobacter sp. | reverse complement strand
CAAGTGATTTTGATGGCGATCGACAAATCGCGGGAGCAACGATTTCAGACAGCGGAAGCATTGGCGAATGCGCTCAAGCAGGTCGCAAAGGAAGTAGGGACTTCTGATACCGGCGCAGATTTGAACCCGCCTTCTTTCCAGGCAACTTTCGTGCAACCATCTCGGGCAACTCCCGTGCCTGCGCCTCCGGCGATCCCAGGGAATTTCGCAACTTCGCCGACTCCGCTTCAGCCGCGAACGCCGGCTTATATGAAGACGGAAGCGCTGCCGGCTCCAGCCGTTGCCATGGATTCGAAAGCGACCGCCCAACCGGTCGCGGCCCAGCCCACTGCCGGAAGCCCGATCGGTGCGTCGGCCGATTCGCTATTCGTTAAGAGCGCAGCGCAGCACATGTTTGTGCAGCAGAAAAAGTTCAGCGTCAAGAACCTGGTGATCATCGTTGTATTGCTCGTGGCCGCGGCGCTGGTTGCGGGAGTTGGATATTTCAAATACCAGGCGTTCCGGCGCGTCCAGATCGAAAACGCCGTGAATGCGAAGCTGAACTCGGCGCCCTCCCAGAGTTTGCGGAACGCGGCAATTAGCGTGTCGGTATCGGACGCGCGGGAAGTCACACTCGATGGAGCCGTCCAAACGCCAGATGACTTCGCGACCGCCGAGTCGTTGGCCGCTTCTGTTCATGGAGTCGTCGGTGTCAGAAATCGACTCCGCGTGATTGCCCCGACTCAGAATGGGCAAAACGCCCCGGCAACCCAGGCGGAAACTCCTGATTCGCTGATTCAGAACGGAATGGGATTTATGGATGCGGGCGACTATCCCTCGGCGATTGACAGCTTCACAAAAGCGGTCGCCGCCGATCCGAATAACAAGAAAGCACAAGAATGGGTTGACCGCGCCAAGAAGGCACAGCAGACCGAAGAAGAACTCCTAAAGAACCGGCGCTGAGCAGGCAACCGGTCGATGTTCGCGCACTGCGGCGCGATTCTGACCCGCACCGTCAGCCGTTGTTCCCGCCGTGTTGGCTCACGAGCCCTGGCTGAACGCCTCCTTGACCACCTGCGCTTCTGTCTGGTCCGCCTGAGCCTGCTGATCGTCGATTGTCTTTCCGGCGCTCTGATCGGGTGGCGGAGGGGGGACGTCGGATGCTGTCGTGGCGGTGTCAGGGGCTTTGGGCAGGCCGCCCGTGCCCTGCTTGGCTGCCAACTGCTTCATGCCGTCGTCGAGCTGTTGCTGGAAATGATTCTGCATTTCCTGCAGATCGTCAACGCTGACTGCCACCATTTTGCCCGCTGCGCAGTCCTTGGCCTTGCTGCCCTGAACGCTGGCATTTACGTTGCCATCGGAGTCCGCAGTATCGGTGAGGCGAGTGAGCACATCGCCGGAGGTCAGTTGGCACTCCTGTCCGTCGGCATTCACAGTCAGATCGGTATCGACGACAAAGGTGCGCTGCGCGGGATCAAGTGCTGGCGGTGCTTCATCGCTGGCGGGCGCGGGTTGCGCGCCCGACGAAGCTTGTTGCGTACCTGAGGATGCGGGCTGCTGCGCCTGGGCCTGCTGGGCGGCAAGCTGAGCCTTCACCTCTTCGGCAATGGCTTCTTTTACTTCCGGAGTGAGGGTCACCGAGCCGGAATTCTGTGCGGAAGCTTGCGCATCGCCATTGTCTTGCTGCTGCTGGTCCGCAGGCGCGTTATTGGCTGGAGCGTTCGCGGCCGCGGCATTGGCTGCCGCATTCGCTGCTGCTGCCTGCTGGGCGGCGTACGCAGCTTGCAGTTCAGATGCAATCAGGTAATCCGTAAGCCAGAACGCGGCGGAGGGGTAGACGGGATAAGGAGCGAAGTAACCGCCGTAGTAGCCGTACCATGGCGCTCCGCCCCATCCCCATCCCCAGTACACCGGCGCGGGCCAGGGATTATACGCCCAGCCATAAAACGCCGGATGGTACCAGTAGGGGTGGTAGTAGCCGTAGTATGCGTGGCCGTGCCAGTAATATCCCCGGTAGACACCCACGTGATAGGCGCCGTGGTAGTAATACGTGCGCGAATAGTAAGTGTGTCCGCCGCGAACGACGTAAGCGCGTTGCACGTATCCCGCTCCTCTGCCGGTGCTGACCACCCGCGCTCCGTTGTGCATGCTCTCAATATGGCGGCTGCCATTCAGGCCGCGACTGATATGCATCCCATTGCGATTGATGGACCGGATCTGCCCGTTTGGGCGGATACTAGCACTTCCTCCGCCGCGCAGTGAAACCTGCCGGCCTGGGAGAGATCGCGCATTGGGGCGATTCAACGACGCATTCCTTGCCCCCGCATTCCCCATCCTTGCGTTCGGAGTATTTCTGCCGGTCGCGTTTCTATTTGCGCCACCCATTCTGCTAGCGTTTGAATTGCCGCCATGCGCGGCATTTCCCATGTTGTTCCGCGTCCCCATCGAATGCGATGCGGTATTGCCGGTACGGGCGCCAGTATTGGAGCGACTCGTGTTGGAGTGAGTCGTATTCATGTGAGTCGCAGAAGGTCGACTTGTCGTATGGCTGGTCGAAGCGTGAGAAGAAGAGGAAGAGTGGGAAGCGCTCGCGTGTGGCGCCGACGGAGCGCTCTTTTTTTGCGCTGTGGCGACTCCGACAACCACACCTACTGTGAGGACAAGCAAAGCGAAGGACCGAATACGGGCTGCACTGTTTCGGACAATACTCATCGCAGACTCCTGGGAGTGAATCTTTCTCGGTTGTGAGGCCCCTGTACGACTTTGCCATCGACGTTGCAATCGGGCGCGGAATGCAACGTGATCCCGTCGGGCACGCTCCGAGCCCCAACACGGGTGGCTTCCGACGGAATATCCGACGAACGAACCTGTTTGAGGGGGGAAATCGAGCGCTGCAATTTTGATCCGGAAGACGGGTCAAGTCAAGAGGATTTCGGGTACGACCCGATTAACCACAAAG
>JASHQK010000134.1 GCA_030039195.1 Candidatus Sulfotelmatobacter sp. | reverse complement strand
CTCTTGCTGAATGTAAAGGCGCTCAAGAAATAGAGGCCATGCGAAGCCTTCTTTTCTGCTTTGAGTTGGAAGGCGTGATATGTGGAGTTCCCGCGATTCTCAATGGAAGCGAACCCCGCGTATTGCGGATAGGGCCGCGAATTCTGATCAAACGTCGCCGACGGAGTTGGAATCTGGTTGCGATCCACGAGGGCCTGCAGGTGGGTCCCTTTTGTACCCACGTACGCGGGAGTAATCAGAATGTCGCCAGGTAGTTGGTATTCAAGGTCCAGGTTCCACTCGTCATACACGGCGGTATGCAGCCGCCAATCCTGGCTGGTAACACCGGAGAATGCGTTGGCTGGATTCAGCGGCGGAAATCCGCTGGCAAGAGTAATCGCGGTCGACTCTCCCGGTGTCAATCCGTCGCTCGTGAAGCTGGGCTCGAAAAAGAACGGCAGATTGTAGGCCAGTTGGTAGGGATCGCCGGTACGGGTTTCATAAAAAGTAAAGAATCGCCCATATCCTGCACGCACAACAAAGGGACGGGATGAAAATGGGCTGTAGGAAAGACCTACGCGCGGCGCAAAGTCGTCTTTGTCGGGCGTAGCCAGTTTTGAGGGATAGCCTTGCGTACCGGCAGGAATGATTTGTCCAGTGGTGTAGTCAAAATTACTTTCCTGATTATTGGAGACATAGAGCGGCGTGGCGTAGTCGTACCGCAGCCCAAAGTCGAGAGTCAGATTGGGCAAGGCTTTGTAAGTATCCTCCCCAAATGCCCCATAAATATGCTGACGATCGTGAAAGTAGATCACCGTTGAAATCTTGGCAGTAATGGGATCGCCCAGGAGCATGTCGGCGATCGCGTTGCCGCTGCCCTGCGGGTTGCCAGGATCAATCGCAGTGAATTGACCGCTGAAAGAGATATTGCCCCGTGGCTGGGCAATCTGCAGCATGTTGAACTGGTCAAAGCTGAATTGCGGTCCAGTCTTGAGAAAATGCTTTCCGTGCACGTAACTTAGCGTGTCGTTGATCTGAATGTCCTGACTGGTGCTCTTGGTGGGCGTGTAGGTCGGCTCACCGAGGCCGGCGTAGCCGCTGGGCGCGAACCATGTCAGGCCATTGATCGATGGATTATTGGGAACGCCAGGAACTTGCAAACCTGCCGGCGGATAATTCTGGCCATACGCGGGAGAGTTGGCAATGTAGTGGATACGGTTCAATCCGATGCGGAGTGCGTTCACCAGATGCTCATTGATGCTGTCGGTGGCACCGAGCACGAAGCCGCGAGTATCTAATGGCTGATTTCCGGTGTTATAACCTCCTCCATCGGCAATGCCTGAGAAGACTGGAGCTTGAAAACGTGACACCTGGCTTAGAGAGAAACGCTCAAAGAGCTGCAGTTTCGATGTGACGTTTTCATCAACCCGCGTATCCATTTGATCGACCTGGTTGGTGCCCGGCGCATTCACCGAATAGTTGTTGCCTCCGGGTGCCGTGACCACCGGATAGAGAGCTGCATAATTCAAGCCCAATTGACTCATGCCGCTCGGAATGATGTTGGCCTGCCCGGCGATGGGGAGACCGGTCACGCAGTCAAAACCAAAACCTTCACGGACCGTTCCGTTGCTAGCTGCGGTGAGACCGGAACACCCGGGGTCAAGCTCCCCGGCAGTGAGCGTACGAGTCGTCGCCGGGTTGTAGATCTCGTTGGTGAAGACAGGTCGGCCAAGCGCGTCTGTGCCGGATTGCGGACCGAGAATGTCGCTGAAATCCCCCGTGGTTTCCGCCGGGGTCGGGAGCGTGGCGAAATCAAGCGTGGCCGAGTGGATCCGCGTCCCTTCATAATCCAGGAAGAAAAAGGCCTTTTCTCTTTTGATCGGGCCGCCCAACGTGGCCCCAAATTGATTTTGTTTATAAGGCGCCTTGGGCTGAGGGGAGCCAAAACCGTATTGTGCGGAATCGAAGGCATCGTTTCGCAGAAATTCCCAGGCGCTGCCGTGGATTCTGTTCGTTCCCGACTTCGTGGTGGCGTTGATGACGGCGCCACCGGTCCGCCCAAACTCTGCCGAGTAATTCGAGGTCTGAATCTTGAATTCTGCGATCGCATCAACGCTACTCAATATCGAAACGTCGGCGTTGTCGTTGGAATTGTTGTCAACGCCGTCCAGCAGAAAGTTGTTTTGTGTGCCTCGAACTCCGTTGACTGCGAAGCTTCCGCCGGCATTGCCGTTGGTCGGCGTGCTGCCCCCATTTACTGGACCCTCGATGACCTTTGCGACCCCCGAGGTGAGGGCGGCGAGGTCGGTGTAGCGCCGTCCGTTGAGAGGCATTTGCTCGATTTGCTGGGCGCTTACGACGTCTCCCAGAGATGCGCTCTCAGTCTCGAGCAGCGGAGCGGCTCCGCTGACTTCCATTGTTTCCGAAACTGAGCCGACCTGTAGAGTGAAGTCGAGCTTGATACTCTGCTGCACATCGAGCACGATGTCCTTGCGGATCTCTTTGCGAAAGCCGGTCGCCTCGACCGCGATGGAGTATCTGCCGATATGGAGCGGAGTAATTACATAGTTGCCGTTCAGGTCGGTTTTGACAGCAGCGGGAATCCCGGTGTCCATATTGGTCGCCGTCACCGAGACATTGGGGAGCACCGCCCCGCTCGCATCTTTCACCGTCCCAACCAAACTGCCAGTATCGACTTGCGCCAACGCGACGCTTGCGGCGCTGATAAGAAAAGCGACGATCAAAACCTTATTCCTCATGGCAGATTCTCCTTTCCTGCACGAGGCGAGAATGACGAAACTTACGATTTCTTTCGAATCGCTTTCCTTTTATATCGTTCTAGCCGTTTTGTCCAGCAAAAAAAACGTTTCGATATCATTTTGAAAGTTATGGTAATCTGGCGTGCCAAAGCGCCCAAAAAGCGAAACCGACTTAAATCGAGCGGAATCGTCCGTCGATTTGCCGACGGAAGGACCTACTCCCAACGATCGCCGCAATGCACATCGACTGGATCACGTGGACCGTCTTTGCAATTGGCGCAGCTATGCTCTTTTATTGGTGCGTCCAAACGATCCGGGAGTTCACCGACCTCTTCCGAAGACGAATGAAACAGACCAATGACAAGAAATGACCGACTACACATTCACTGAAATTCAGTCCCAACCAGAGGTATGGCAGCAAACGCTGGACCTTTGCGAACAGCAGCAATATAAGAAGGTCGAAGGATGGATTCGCAGCCCGCATCCGGTGCTGACCGGGTGCGGCAGTTCCTTCTATCTTTGCCTCAGCGCCGCAGCTGTCTATACGCAATTGACGCGCCGGCGAGCGCTTGCTGTTTCCGCTTCTGAAATCTGCACTTTTCCAAATGCAGTTTTCTCAGATGGCGAGAACTACTCGCTGCTGGCCGTTTCGCGCAATGGGAAGTCGGCCGAAACAATAGGCGCCGCACGCTGGTTCGTCGACTCGCAGTCTGCCAAACCGATTGCCCTTTCTACTGTATCAACCAGCCCTCTGCTGGAAGTCGCTGAGCCCGCAATGCTGCTTACCGTTGCGGCCGAGCGAAGCCGCTACATGACGCGTTCGTTTACGGCTGGTCTGCTCGCGCTTCAGTTCCTCATCGCATCCAGTACGCATCATGAGGAACTGATGAATGAATTACGCAAGCTTCCCGAGATTGGTGGGCGAGTTATTGACAAGTGCCGCAGCCTGGTTAAGTCCCTCGCGGAGGAAAAGCACTTCGATGATTACGCTGGCCTGGGCCAGGGGCCGTTCTATGGCCTCGCAGCCGAGTCGATGCTGAAAGTCAAGGAAATGGTGAAAGCACCGGCTGAGGCATATCCGTCACTCGAAGTGATGCATGGTCCGAACTACTTACTGAGTAACAAGACTCTCGTAACGCTACTTCACACAGACAGCGCCCGAGGCTACGAAACGGCGCTCCTGGAAAGAATGAAAGCGACCGGGGCGTCGAGGTTCGTCATTAGCGAGAAAGCGTCAAGCGAAATACGCGAGAGGGCTGAGTTCTTATTCGAGCTGGAATCCGGCCTGTCGGAGTCGGCGCGCCTGATCCTGTCAATGCCCGTCATGCAGCTTTACGCCTTTTACCGGGCGCGCGCCACGGGCAATCCTCTCGAGTAGGTCGCAAGTGCCGCCATCAGGAGCGTCATGGAGATCGTAGTTGTCGGCGACATCAATGCGGACCTCATTTTCACCGGCCTGCCATCCCTGCCGGCTTTCGGCGAATTGAAGCATGCCAAGGGGATGAAATTCACGCTGGGAGGTTCCTCCGCTATCTTTGCTCGCAACATCGCACGCCTCGGCGCAGCTACCGGGTTTGTGGGCAAGGTTGGGAGGGATCATGTTGGCGATTTCCTGCTCGACACTCTGTCGAGCGCAGGGGTCGACATATCTCGCGTTATCCGCGACACGACGCTTCCTACTGGAATCTGTGTCTCGATGTCATTCCCACAAGACTACGCCATGGTCAGTTACCCGGGAATTCGGGAGAGCTTCATTC
>JASHQK010000133.1 GCA_030039195.1 Candidatus Sulfotelmatobacter sp. | reverse complement strand
TGAAACACGCGCCGTGAATCGTGCCCTCCGCAAAGCGTACGGGATCGGCATCTGCTCCGTGGAAGAGATCGGATCCTTCGCCGAACCGCCGCAGACTGGTTCCAACAGAAAACTCCCGCCACAGCCCACCAATGGCAATGGTACTCGTACCGTCCGAGACCGGCTCTGCCAAGTCATCCGCCAGCATCAACTCGATCCCAACCTTGTGAAGTCTTACGCGACGGAATTCTGCGGCGTCAGAACTCTGCGCGAAGCCACTCGGGACCAGGTCGAAAACTTCGTTACGCATCTCGCGGACTGGGCCGAGAAGGACCGCAACGCGCTGCTCTGCCAGCTCAACGCCTATTTGGGGCAGAAAGAGGTGGTCGCATGAAACGGCAGATTTCAGGCCTACGATCCGCCGATGTCACCGGAGTTGATCGCCTCCCCGACGGTATCTTCCTGGTTCGTGTCAGTCGCATCCAGTTCAAGAAGTACTACCCCAAGCCCTACTACATCGTGAATCTGACCATTCTCGAGCCCCACCGATTCGCCGATCACGTAATCTCAAGCCGGCTCTATTGCCACACGAAAGCCCTGTGGAAGCTGAACTGGTTTCTGAGGGATTTCGGCTACGACTCGGAACTGATTGAACGCGACGAGGTGGACGAAGCGCGCCTGGTAGGGCTGCGCGGCGTTGTGAAGGTCAGCCACGTCATTTGCAACGGAAGTTCCTGGCTGCGGTTCGACGGATTCGCTCCCGCGCATCGCTGGGAAGAGCTGTCGCCGGCCAACCTGGACAATGCACAGGCCTCGTGATGATCTACAGCTACACACAAATCAGCCAGTACCTGGCGTGCCCACGCCGTTATCGCCATCGCTACCTCGACGGATGGAAGGAAAAAGACACGCGAGCGGCAATGCTCTTTGGGCGCGCGTTCGAGCTGGCATTGGGCGCCTATTTCCGGAGAGAAGATCCGGGCGAGGTGCTGTTTCGCGAGTGGTCTGCCTGCAAGCATCAGGAGCTGCATTTTTCGAATCACGACACCTGGGACCGCATGCTCGAGCAGGGAATTATGCTGTTGACGCGGTTCTGCCAGGACGATCGGGTACGGGTGCCTCGGCCGCGCCGCAATTTGCAGATCAAGTTCACGCGCCCGATCGGACGCAACGAATTCGTTGCCTACATCGATGCCATCGGAACACTCGATGGCAAGCGCTGCCTCCTCGAGTGGAAGACGTCTTCGGCGCGATATTCCGAGGAACCTGCCGGCGTGCTGTCTCTTGACCCACAACTGGTCTGCTATTCCTGGGTCACCGGGATTTCGGAAGTGGCCGAGGTCGTGTTTGTCCGGAAGAAAATGGTGGAAGTCCAATACTTGCAAACCACGATTAGCGACGCGCAACGCCAAGAATTCGGTCGGCTGGTCGGGGACACGATTGGCAGGATCGAAGCGGCCGAGTTCCTGCCGCACAGCGGCATTCGCTTTCCTCAAAATCCGTGCAGCACCTGTCCGTTTGTGGGCCTGTGCCTGGGCCAGCAGCCGATTGTTGACATGAACTTGATTCGCCGTCCCGGAGCAGAGAGTCTTGGTTGGCTTGACGAGCTTAATTACTAACGACCCTCCCATGCCGCCGAAACTCAATCGCGAGCGCGCCAGGTTTGTGCTGGCGAAGATCGATGAGATCCTGGCCTGGGAGCAGGGAAGAGAAGCCGAGCGCGACACGAAGTTCGTGGAACTCGGGCGCTATCTGTGTGAGGTGCGGGCGGGGCAGTACTGGCGGGTGGAGAACGTGAAGTCGTTCGACGAGTTTCTAGAGAGGCGATTTCGCGGCTCGCGGCGGAAAGCGTACTATCTGATGTCCATTCACGAAAACTTGCCGCCGGAAGTGAGAAAGGAACTAAAAGAAGTGGGATGGGCGAAAGGGCTGGAGCTGGCGAAACTGGCCAAGAAGGAGAAGAAGAACTTCAAAAGTGCAATCTGGTTGCACAGAGCCCGGGAATTGCCGGTGGATCAGTTGCGAGTAGCAGTCGAGAGGGAACTGACGGGTAAAGAAACGGAACCGTGGGAGATCGTGTACTTTAAGCTGTACCAAAGCCAGATCCCAGTCATCGACAGGGCGATTGAAACCGCGGCGTTGATGCTGGGCAGTGATCGGTCACGCGGGTACTGCTTGGAGATGATCTGCGCGGATTTCTTGGCGGGAGCGAACTTGGACAACGGGGATCCTGAGACGTTGCTGTTTTCGGCGAAAAGGTTTTTTCAATTCTTGCCGCCGGTCGAAAGGCAAGCCTTTCTGCAGGCCCTCAACGAAGAAGCGGCATGAATGGGATTCGTTCGAAAGCGCCACGTCTACGGCTCGATCCAGTCTCCTATGAAGCCCTTCGGCAGCAGGTGCTACGACGTGATGGCTGGCGCTGCCAATCCTGTGGCACGATGACGAACTTGGAGGTGCATCATTGTGAGTTTCGAAGCCATGGAGGAAGCGATTCCGAATTGAACCTGATTACGCTGTGCGCAAAGTGTCACGCTCAAGTTCATTCCGCTGATGAAGAATGAGGTCATTCCAGTCAAAGCAACATGCAGTGACCGTTGGAAGGGCCAGAAATGGACGTTGTGCGGATCGACCCCAAGTTTAGAAACTGCCGCGCGAAGAAAGGTCCTCCGGATCATCGACTGTGATGCTGGAATGGCATAACATGGAATTGTTGAAACCAGGTATGGATCGAGGAGATCCAGGAAGAGTCTGTTCACGTACTCGACCGGTCGTCCGAATCGTGTTCTCAGTCGGCCTCGCTGCATTGGTGATCCTCATAGGATGTAGTCGCGATTCTGGATCTCGGATTCACGTGGAACTCCATGACATCCCCGAGGCAAAGCCGGCTGCTCAGACTGTTATCAAAACTGATCTTTCCTGTCCCGTAGGCGACCGTCCCGACGTCGACTTTCAAACCGCCCGTTCCCCGAATCACAGCGTGAAGCTGTCGTGGAATTTAAGCACATCTTCTTATGGGCCGAACGGCAAGAATATTTTCTATTGTCTATACCGAACCGACGGTGGCGCCGTCGAGAAGAACACGTCATCAAAGTATCCGTGTGCAGGGTGCAGGAGGGTTACGACGACTCCGGTGCCCGGTACAACCACCGATCCTGACCGGTACGTGAAGGACGGTGCTCAGTACTGCTACGTCGCAGTTGCGTTCGACATCACGAGCGGCAAGCTCAGCGACTTCTCGAATCAAGCAGGTGCGGTGATTCCACCATCGACCGATCGCCCCTCTTGCATCCCGCAAACCAGTGCGAAGCAAGCGAATGCGAAGAAACGTCGAGGCCGCCGATGAACACATCGCCGGCCCGCCGTCCGAATTCTTCGCTAACAGGTGAAACGTGCCCTACTGCGATCCGATCAGCTGGGCATGCAGCCCTTGAGCGCACCTGCCCATTCTTTGCTCGCAGTTGCGGAGCGAAACTCTGGCGACCAGAACGATGCGTTACGGGATGATCCGGATGATCGTCAGGCTGTCGCTCTGCCGGGGGGGAATGAAAAAAGGTCGCTTTCGTGGCCGGGGTGATCCCCTTCGTTGAATATGCGCTGGAAGCGTGGCGAGAATCTCGGATGCGCTGTTCTCAATCGCAGGTCAAGGCCGACCACGATTCTGGACTGTCAGTCGTTTCTCGCGAGCGTTGCTGTATGTGGCCATCATGGCGGGAAAAACTGAGCTCCGTGCTTTTTCTGACGCGAGATATTGCAGCCAATTGGAGTAAATCAGGACGGCGGAAGAGTGCCATGCATTTTGCAGGCTTCTGGCCACGGATTCTGGGAAGGAGTTCATTATTGCTTCGCCGCGATCCATGACTGCCTTTTGCTGGAACGTTTCCAGAATCTCCGCGGTCACCCGGTCGAAGTATCCGTGCGGCATCGTGGGATACGTCTCGCGCTCGCCCCGCAGGAACCTGCGGATATCTCTGCGATATTCCTTGAAAAGAGTCTCCGAGCTGTATTCCGGATGTCCCTGGAAGTGCAGGAAGAGGCTCTTCCGGATCTTCTTCACGAACACATCGATGCCAGCCAGGGGCGAGCTGGTAAGCACGTCATAACCGGCTGCTGAGAGCTCGTTCGCCCTGACTTCATTCCATCGCGAATGCGGCAGACGCAGCCCATCCTTGATGCCGTTCATCAGTGGATGATCACAGTTCTTGGCCGCTTCAAACACGCCGAACCGCTTGTCAGCCAGCCTGTGGCGCGGAATACGGTCAAAATGCAGCACGCTCGCATGGGCCGCCAGGCATGACAAGATTGTGGAACTCGTATTGCGCGCGGCCCAATCGAACACCTCGGTCATTAGGCCCCAATAAGGTTCGTTTCTCAGGTCCGAATGATGCGGCTCGGTTCCAGTGATGATGATGCCATCGAGCGGAGTTTTCCAGAGATCGTCAAATTCGAAATAGAAGCTGTTGAGATGCCGCTGGCCGCGGTCAGTTCGTGGAACTCCAGTCAGAGAATACAGCCGGATGCAAACGGGAGTTGCTCCGGAGGCGGCGTCGAGCAAATCGAAAAACTGCAGTTCGGTATCTTCGAGCGCCGGGTCGGGCATGTTGTTGATCAGTGCGACATGAAGGCCGGCGGACGTGCGCACGTGGTCGATCGGCGCTGCGCCAGGCGCATTTCTCCGTTCGAGCCAGTGACTGGGAACTCGGCCTTCAATGATCAACGGCATTGCAACTCTCCCCACAATCGTCCGCTGCTCGAAGTCCGCAATCTGCTTCGAGTTTGCTTTTTTTCGCTCACCTCTAACACTTGCGTTAGTTCGCCGAAAATGTCGTCGATGTGCTCGATGCCGACGCTCGACGGCAGCATCTCGGGGTGCGAGGGCTCGATGTTGGCCACAAGCTAGGTTCACTCAACGCGCTGTGCCCATCAGATCTGCGGTCGGTTCTGGCGCCTGCTCGTGCAACGGCGATTTCGAGAGCGTGCGACTGACGGTGCGAGCCGCAAATTCAGCTCCGTAGGCAAAACGCATGACCGGACCGAAGCTGTTCGCAGCCGCTATGCCGACAAAATAAAGTCCCGGCACCGAAGACTCGAACTCCGACGAGAGCACCGGAGTTCGCTCGACCGCAGATACCTTCGACCGAATGTCGGCGCTCAGAAACTTCAGG
>JASHQK010000132.1 GCA_030039195.1 Candidatus Sulfotelmatobacter sp. | reverse complement strand
GTGAGAATTACTCCCGCAATTCCCGGCAGCGTCAGCACAGCTCCGAAGTAGCCCATAAATCCCAGAAGAATGACCAGGTTCAGAATCAGCGCCACGTCCGCGTTAATGCCCGCCCCGCGATAATAAATCAGCATGAAGATCAGCACCGCGAGCATGCCCACAACCGAGGCACGCACCCCGGCGCGAATCGAGTCCGCGCCCAGCGACGGCCCCACCGTCCGTTCTTCCAGATACTTGATCCCCGCGGGCAGCGCGCCCGAGCGCAGGATCATCGCCAGATCCTTGGCTTGTTGCTCGGTCATGCTGCCGCCCGAGATCTCGCCGCGGTCGCGAATCGGCTCCTTGATATTGGCCACTTCCTGCACTTTGTTGTCGAGCACCACCGCGAGACTCTCGCCCACATGCGCCGACGTGAAATTGTAGAACCGCTGCCCGCCTTCACCGGTCAGCGTGAAACTTACGCTGGGCTGGCCATTCTGATCCTGGCTCGGCTCGGCGTCGCGCAGATCTTTGCCGCTCACCGCAGAAACCCTCGATACCAGATACCACGCCTCTCCTTCCGCCCCAGGCTGCGCATGACCCTGCAGCAGTATCGCATCCGCTGGTAGCACACCGCCTTTGTCCTGCAGCGCCGCCTCCTGACTCGGATACGGCCCGCCCAGCGATTGCTTGATCTCAAGCATGGCGGTCGACTGCATGATCGCCTTCACCCGCTCCGGATCATCCACGCCCGGCAATTGCACCAGAATCTGATACTGCCCCAGCCCGTGTTCCTCAATCGTCGGCTCGCTCACGCCCAGCTGGTCAATGCGGTTGCGGATCGTCTCGATCGCCTGCGTGACCGCTTTATTCTTCAGGTCCGCCATCTGCTGCGGCTTCATCGAGACGTCCCAGGTGTTGTCTGGCCCGCCTGTGATGTCGTATTCCGGCAGGTGATCCTGCATGATGCTCAGCAAATCGGTGCGCGCGCCGGCCTGCACGCCTTTGATCACGATGTGGTCGGGATTGCTCTGCTGATCGGGCTGCGTAATATCGGCGTAGTCAATCTTATGGCTGCGAAGCTGCTGCTTCAGAACTTCAACCGCATTCTGCGCATCCACGTTGATGGCATCATTCACCTGCACCTGCAGAATCAGGTGCGTTCCGCCCTTCAGATCCAGACCGAGATGAATGTGGTCCAAAACGGCTTTCGACAAAGCCGAACCGGAAACCCCGCCTGGAATCCCAAAGATTCCGAACAGGAAAAACAGCAGAACGGCGGCACTGACAATAGCTCTCCAACCAATATTCGTCTTCATAAGAAAATCAGCTTCAGGTCCTGAGTCCCGCGCCCCGAATGCCCTGCCTCGGGACTCGCAACTCGGGACTTATTTCGCTTTCACTTCCTCTTCGGTGGTCGTCACCGACGTCACCGAGGCCTTCGTCACTTCCACGCGCAAGTTGTCCGGCGGCACACGCAGATGAATCGCATCCTCTTTCAGCGCGATGATTACGCCCCGCAACCCACCGCTGGTCGTAACCTTGTCTCCTGTCTTCAGCTTGTCGAGCATGGCCTGCCATTTTTTCTGGCGCCGCTGCTGCGGCAGGATCAAGAGAAGATAGAAGATGGCAAAAATAAAAATGATCGGCGCAATGCCGAGCCATCCCATGCCACCGCTGCCTGTCTGAAGCGCAAATAAGTGCATTTTTTCTGGTCGGAAGCGAGAGATATCCGCACAAACCGGGTGCCCCACTTCCGGCCGTTTTTGCCAGAACTGGGCATTTTGCTACTCCCTACGCCAATATTAGCGCCGCGACGGCTTCAATTTCACCACGGGGTTCCGATCAATTTCGGCCGGGTTCTTACTTCAGGCTTGAATCCGGGGAGATCTTCCCAGGTTGACCCTCAGGATTTCGGTCGAAACCAGACGCTAGAGAGAAAGCGAACTTTCCTCAAGTTGAATAGAATGCCGTACCCTCCGCATAGTGTCAAGGTAGAAGCTCAGGTTGTGGATGGTATTCAGAACTTGCGCCAGCACTTCGCTCGACGCATACAAGTGCCGCAGGTAGGCTCGCGAATATCTCATGCACACTCGGCACCCGCAGCTCGCGTCCAGCGGCCCTTCGTCTTGTGCATAGCGCGCCTGTTTAATCGAAATTTTTCCTTCCGAGGTGAACAGCAGCCCGTGCCGCGCAGCCCGCGTCGGCAGAACGCAGTCCATCATGTCGATGCCCAGCTTGGCATATTCCACGATCTCCTCCGGCGTCCCCACCCCCATCAGATATCGGGGCTTGTCCGCGGGTAGATGCTCGAGCGTCGATTCGACAATCTCGCGCGTCAGTTCGCGCGGCTCGCCCACGCTCAGCCCGCCGATCGCGTATCCGGGAAAACCAATTTCTATGGTTCTCTCCGCCGATTCCCTTCTCAGCGCGCGATCCATCCCACCCTGAATGATGCCGAACAACGCCTGCGTCCGCTCAGCAGATGTAGGGACAGCCCCGGGGTCCCCAGCACGCTCGGTTTTGGCGTGATGGGGTGGAGGCGCCCCCGGCTGTCCGGGCGAGCGCCAGCTCGCCTGAAAGTGCCCCACCTCTCCTCCATTTGGGAGAAGTGGAGTAGCTTGTGTAGGGGCGGACGCCGGTTGTGTAGGGGCGGACGTATTCGTCCGCCCCGAGGAGCGAAGCCCCGAGTGTAGGGTGGGGGAGTTCTTCCCTCCCTCATTGTCATTCCGAGTAGCGGAGCGAGGAGGAATCTGCTGTTCCTGAGTGCTGAACCACGGAACCTCACCCTTATGCTCCTCAAAATACTTCTTGCTCCTCGCCGCCCAGCGCGCGGTCATTTCCATCGACGCCCGCATCCGCTCGCCGTCCGCCGGATACTCCGTGCACTCATCGAACGCCATAATAATGTCGGCGCCCAGCCCGATCTGCGCTTCCATCGCGCTCTCCGGACTGAAGAAATGCGCCGACCCATCCAGATGCGAGCGGAATGTCACGCCTTCTTCCGTGACCTTGCGCAGTTCGTTCAGGCTGAAGACCTGAAACCCTCCCGAGTCGGTCAGGATCGCGCCCGGCCACGCCATGAACCCGTGCAGCCCGCCCATCCGGCGAACCGTTTCCACTCCCGGCCGCAAGTAGAGGTGATACGTGTTGCCCAGAATGATCTGCGCGCCCAGTTCCTCCAGCGTCTCCTGCGGAATTCCCTTGACCGACGCCACCGTTCCCACGGGCATGAACACCGGCGTCTCGATCTCGGCATGCGGAGTAATCAGCCGCCCTGCGCGCGCTCTACCATGGGTTTTCTCAAGATGGAAAGAAATCGACACTCCCGCGATTGTAATCGGTAACCTGTGTAGGAGCGGACGCCCTCGTCCGCTCCGAGGGGCGAAGCCCCGAGTGTGGCTGCCCCACCTTTCGTGGTTTTCGAAAGGTGGGAAAGCCGAATGTTCGTTTTTTCCCGCCGCCAGGTGCCGGGTGCCCCATCCTGGCTTGACTTTCACCCAACAATTCTGTATATTCAGTCTGTACAGAAACTATCGATATGCCCGAACTTACCGCCGTCCAAAAGGAATATATCCTGCACTGGGGGGAGATGGGCACCCGCTGGGGCATCAACCGCACCGTCGCCCAGATCCACGCTCTTCTCTATCTCTCGCCCCGCGCCCTCCCGGCCGAGGAGATCGCCGAAACTCTCTCCGTCGCCCGCTCCAATGTCAGCACCTCCATCCGCGAACTCGAAACCTGGGGCATCGTCCGCGCCGTCCACGTCCTCGGCGACCGCCGCGAGCACTACGAGTCCATGAAGGATGTCTGGGAGATGTTCCGCCTCGTCATCGAGCAACGCAAGCGCCGCGAGATCGATCCCACGCGCGAAGTCCTGCGCCGCTGCCTCGCCGATCTCAACGCCAAAGAGCCCGGCGTCGAATACACGCGCGAACGCCTCGAAGCTATGGCCGGATTTTTCGAAGCCGTCACCGAACTCTACGACCAGATGAAGCGCCTCCCCACCGGAACC
>JASHQK010000131.1 GCA_030039195.1 Candidatus Sulfotelmatobacter sp. | reverse complement strand
CCAAATCTTTTCCCATGCCGACGGCCTGAGATCCCTGGCCGGGGAATAGGAGTGCGATGGAGCTTGAGTCTGTCATGATTTATGGGCTCACCCTGCTTACTTTTTTCGTCCGAAAATGCATGAACGACAAACGGCACGAAGATGCACGAAGGAAATCGGCACTGGTGTTCGTGTTCCTTGGCATTTATTCAGGATGCCGCTTTTCTCTCACTGAGGCTCCGCGGCTTGAACTGCAAGCGGATGCAAAGCCGCCAAACCGCGCTCGATCGAATCGTTGATGCCGCGTCGGGCGAATTCGGCAGCGACGCGCACAGCATTCTTGATTGCGTTGGCGTTCGATGAGCCGTGCGTGATGATGCAGACGCCCTTTACGCCAAGCAGCGGGGCGCCGCCATATTCGGTGTGATCGAGGCGTTTCTTGAAATCGGTGAAGGCACTGCGGGAAAGAAGAGCTCCCACTTGACGCGTAATTGTGGCTTTGAGCGATTCCTTCAGGGCTGTGCGCACCAAGTTGGCGACGCCTTCGGAAATTTTCAGCGCGACGTTGCCAACGAACCCATCGGCGACGATGACGTCGACGTGGCCGTTGTAAAGATCGCGGCCTTCGACGTTTCCCACGAAATTCAGGGGCAGTTGCTTGAGAAGCTGAAAGGCCTCGCGGGTAAGTTCGTTGCCTTTGGATTCCTCTTCGCCAATCGAGAGCAAGCCGACGCGGGGGCCGGACAAGCCGTGTCCCTTGCCGAACATGGCGCGAAAATAAATGTCGCCCATGACGGCGAATTGTTCGAGATTGTGCGGCTTGCAATCGACGTTGGCGCCGACATCGAGGAGCATGGCGGCGCTGCCGGGAGCGGTTGGGAAAACGGCGGCGAGTCCGGGGCGGTCGACGCCGGGCACTGCGCCCAGCACAATTTTTGCCGTAGCCATGGCGGCGCCGGTGTTGCCGGCGGTGACGAAACCGGAGGCTTGGCCTTCACGAACCAGACGCAGGCCGACGCGCATGGAGGAATCGCGCTTGGCGCGAATGGCCTCGACCTTGTCTTCCATCGTGATGTATTCGCTGGCGTGAACGATTTCGACGGGCAGCCGCGCGGCCGAGTGATGACGGTGCAGTTCTGATCGGATGATGGATTCGGGTCCGACCAGAAGCACGCGCACACCGTATTGCCGTGCCGCGTGCAGTGCGCCTTCGACTTCCGGCTTGGGGGCACGGTCTGAGCCCATCGCATCCAGCGCGATTACGCTAGGCATGGTGTGGATCGGTTAGCTGGCTTCCTCGACGTCGAGAACCTCGCGTCCCTTATAGTATCCGCACTTGGGGCAGGCGCGATGTGGCATTTTTTGTTCATGACAGTTGGGGCACTCGGAGAGGCTATGGCCTTTGAGCGAATCGTGCGCCCGACGAGTAGAAGTGCGCCGTTGCGAATGACGTCGTTTTGGATTTGGCATGAGTAAATTCCTTTAAGGGGGCACGCGGCCCCGAAGATGCGGCAATTAGCAGTTGGCAATCAGCTCTTTCAGCAAGCTTCAAACCGGGACCGATAATTGCCAGCCCGCTAATTGCCAATTGCTTCTTTTATCCCAACCGGCTACGGATGTCTTTCAACGCCTCCCAGCGCGGGTCTTCCACCGGAGCGGTACAGGAGCACTGCTTCTGATTCAGGTTCTGGCCGCATTGCGGACACAAGCCCCTGCAGTCTTCGCGGCAAGTGATCTTGAGCGGCAAGGCCAGCAATACCTGCTCGCGCAGCACGTCTTCCAGCAGAATTCCCTGGCCCTGATAGTATCCGATTTCAGCTTCGGCGTCGGTTACCGAAAGCTCATCGCGCCCGGCATCGGCCCCGAGCGGCCGATACAGCAACTCAAAATCGCGCTTTACATCCTGCCGGACAGGCTCAAGACATCGGGCACATTGCAGTTCCAGTCCTGCGGATAACCGACCGCGCAGGCGAATATCCCGGATGACCTCGTGCTTGCCGTGATGCTCCTCGACCAGCTCGGCGCGCCCGGTTGCTTTCAAGGGCGTGCGCTGGCGGACATCTTCTCCGAGATCGATGACACCGGGCTGGAAGTCTTCCTCGAAATCCCGAGGACGAACTTCCAACTCTTTGATGTCGAGGAACATCTCAGGAACCCTCCGCGGCAACCGTGCCGAACCTGATTAGCCGGATCAGCCCGCGGAAGCACGCCAGGAAAGGCGTAAGTACCGCAAGGAGCAAGACTTAGGATAACGGGGAGGGTGCGGAAGTGTCAAGAAAAGGAGCCCTTGGGTAGTGGTGCAATTTGAAAGGAAGCGATCCAGACGCGCGATATTTGCGTCGCAAACCCCGCGACGCTTCGCGCGGATCCCCCAGATCCTTCGCTGCGCACGGAACACTTGCTCAGGATGACAGTTAAACTGCGCCACTACCCGCTCTTGGCACTGATCTCACTTCGACAGGTTCCTGGTGGCGTCATGCTTAGCGGAGTCGGTTCTCAGGCGGTGCGAAGGGTCTCGCGTCTCGCGGACACAGCAGCGCGCGAGATCCCTCCGACCGGTGGAAAAAGCGCGGGCGTTCGGGATGACGCAAGACCCTGGCCCCAGACTCTAAGACTTGAAATCCGCAACCGGAGCTTCGGATCACTCGCTCAGGCGGAGTAGTTCAAAATTCCTTCCGGCGGATTCTTCGAAGATGAGCCTGCGCTCGATTTCCGGAGTATTCCTGGCGAGGAAACGCGGAACGAGCCACGCAAGGACCATGGCGGGAAGCATGCCGAAGAGCCGGAGGGGTTCGGATAAGGCGGAGGATTCGAACTCCGGAATGGACACCGCGTAGATCAGATATCCGAAGCAGAATGAGAGCAGGATGACGATGGAATGCTGCTTGAACAGCGGCAGGGTGCAGGTAAAAGGAACTTTTCGGAAGCGAAGCAGAACGATGTTGGTGAGCAATACGGCCCACACCGCGACGACCAACGTGTGCAGGAGCGCGGTGCGTGGGGTTTCAAGGTAAGCGTAAAACGGGAACGCTGCAAGGAACACTAAGAGCAAAGCGACGCTCAGGATCACGTTTCGGGCGAGGATCGAGCATTCCTGGCGATCGCGATCCAACATGAGTTGAAATATCCAGTTGGAGCGCAGATCGACAGGGATTTCAAACACCACCCGCACGCCGATGATGAGCAGAAACGTCAGAATGTAGGGGATGGAAATAGCGTCGGGCGACATGGCGGCCTGACGGAGAGTTTTCGAACTTTGAACCGCATTCATCGCCGCCTGCGATGCCAGAACTAATCCCAGGCCGGCCGCACCGGTCACAACCAGGCGATGGATTTCGCTGCGCAGCAGAGTCCTCCAGACAAAGGGAAAACAGGCCCGCTGAAATGGAGTGCGCAGGGCAAAACGCCGCAAAAGCTCGGCAACCCTCGACGGGCGGAATTGGTCGGCGGCAAAGCTGGTTTCGGCCATTTCCGGAATTCGAATGAAATGGCGCCGATAGCCGACCGCGTAAGTGACCAGCGCGACCGCGACACAAACTACGAGGCCGGGCAAAGCCAGGTGGGAAAGCTCGATCAACGCAGGAGTTGCGCGGCCGCGCAGCACCTGGCAGAGACTTAGAAACCAGGAGGAAGGAAACAGATACGCCCATGGGGGGATTCGGCTTGCTCGCGACAGGTTGTAAGGGACGGCGAAACTGGTCGAGAGAAGTGTAACGAGATAAATGACGATGAGTCCGCGTACGTAGGTCGAAATTCGCTTCAGGATCGCAACCGGCAGGACTGCCATAAGCACGCCAAGAAAAGAGAAGACGGCAAAAAATGAAAACGCGCTGGAAAGCACGACAGCGGTTGCGTGGACCATTGCGAACTTAAGGAAAAACAGAAATTTCGTTTGCGTGGCGGCGACGACCATCGGAAAGAGAATGCACGACGCCGCGTTCACATCGAGGGCGATCAATCCGACGAGGAACAGAACCGCGACCAGGTTGGCGAGGAAGATCGTGCGCGTGGAAATCGGCAGGGGAACCAGATTGATGTAGTCACGGCGGTCGGGGAAGA
>JASHQK010000130.1 GCA_030039195.1 Candidatus Sulfotelmatobacter sp. | reverse complement strand
TAGTGAAAGCACGACAAGCCCGAGCATGCCGACAAGAGCCGCTAGCCATCTCCAGTTGAAGCTTCGAGGCACCGAGAATGGGACTCTTTGTTTCAACATACATCGGTTCCGACTTATCCCACGCTACTTTTGCGGTTGATTGCCATTACTGCTCGGGTGGAGGACCGTAGCAGGCCACCAGTTGCCTCATTTGTCGTGAGACAAGGAAATTTATGTACTCGAAAGGGGGTACGGTTCAGGCAAGCATGTGATGGACTGCACACTGCGGGCTCTCCGGTGGCGGACAGAAGAGCTTACTGTTATGAATGATGGTAGCAATCTGTCAACAAATACAGTGAACCCCTCGCTTGACTGAATCCGGAATAACATATCTCATGCGCGAGAACAGCGCCGGAAGGAGAAAATCGCAAACATTCTACAAAATCGCGATGAGATGTCAAAGACTATTCGCTCAGGTGTTACAAAATCCGAACATTGAAATAGCCCCCAGCTACGAATTCTCCACCGGCGCAGGTGGCCAGGACAGAGCCTGAAGATGAAGGTCGATGGTCGCTATAGAGAAGGTTGAGGCAGTCCTGCACTCACGAACTTTGTGCCTCGAATGACAGCATCGATTGCCAGTGGGAGTTCCCGGCCAGATTGTGACTTGATCACGTATCCCCACGCGCCGAGATTGAGGGCCTCTTCCACTATATCGAGCGAGGATTCCTGAGTCAGAAAGATAATTCTTGCGTTCGGCGCCAACGTGCGTATGCGGTGGGCGGCTTCAATTCCGCTCAGACTCGGCAGACCAATGTCCAATAGAATGAGGTCCGGTTGAAGTCTCGCAGCGCACTGGATTGCTTCGATGCCGTCCTGTGCCTCGCCGACAATCTCAACATATGCGTGGCTTAGAAGAGAGGAACAGATATGCTGAAGAAATTGCGCGTTGTCCTCTACCACGAGGGTGCGAACCTGCAAGATCACCCGGCCTTCTTTCACATTTACCTTGACGTGTCAGAGGTGGCCGATTTCGATCTTCCACGCACTCTGACTCCCCAGCCTACATTCGACCCTTATGGCGAGCAATGGCACCGAAGTCGCATATCATCAAACAGATTAACGCCGACTTCTAAGGAGGATGCAAGCGTCAAAAGACGCCAGCGAAGCTGCGGCACAAGAAAGTTGGAAAAGCTCGCACTCATGGAGTGCAGCTCTGGTGGGTGTTCCGGCCCAATTTCAGAGTGCCCGCTCTCACATCGCGGGTTTAGCCGTCTCGCCGAGCGCACGCAATCCTGCCGTTCGTCCGAAGAGAAGACTCGCGAACCACACTGCGATGCCAATTTCCAAAAAGGTGGTAAGGGGGCGTATCCACTTCATCTTCACAGCAAGTCACCTTATCTATATCTATGATCTTGCGGTTCTTATCGCGTTGTTCCAGCAGCAACCTCAATATTCTTGAGGGATCCAGCGGTAAGGCCAATGCGGCTCTTTATATCCTTTCGGGTCCTGCCGTTTTGGCAGCTTCACTTTTTGTTGCGGAATCCTTTTCCAGGGAACAACGCTCAGCAAATGCGCGATGCAGTTCAGGCGCGCTCGTTCCTTGTCATCGGCCTGGACCACGTGCCAGGGAGATTGCGGGGTATCGGTGGCCTCGAACATTGCGTCCCGGGCCCGTGAATAGTCGTACCACCGGCGATGAGACTCGAGGTCCATCGGACTGAGCTTCCATTGCCGCATCGGATCTTCAATTCGCTTCAGAAACCTCTTATGCTGTTCCTTCTCGCTGACTTCGAACCAGTACTTAACCAGAATAACGCCGTTATCTTTGAGGAGCGCTTCGAATTCGGGAACCATGCGAAGGAAGCTGTCATATTGTTTTTCAGTGCAAAATCCCATGACGTGTTCTACCAGGGCTCGGTTGTACCAGCTGCGGTCGAAGATCGTTACCTCCCCTGCCGCCGGCATTTCCTTGGTGTATCGTTGTGCATAGAGTTGGGATTTTTCACGCTCAGTGGGGGCAGGCAAAGCCACATGACGAAACACTCGGGGACTGACGCGCTCCATGATGCGATGGATAACTCCGCCCTTCCCAGCCGCGTCTCGCCTCTCGAATACCACTACAATCTTGGCTCCCGTCGCTTTTACCCATTCCTGCATCTCGACGAGTTTCGTCTGCAGCTTTGCCAACTCGCGCTCATAGTGCTTTTTTGTAAGCTCCAAAAGTGCCCGTGTCCTTTTCTTTGGGCGCTGTTGCTGTTTTGGCATGACCGCCTCGCTCGCGCTGCATGCTCAATGAACTCAACCCCGAGCTAGATTTTGCGATCCCGCCGGTCTCGGCGAAACTGAGACTTCTGTCAGTTGTGACTTCTGTTCCGTGTTATTGCTTTGTTGCGGCGAAGAGGTGCACGGACTGACAGTCCTCTCGGATTTTTTCAAACATTGCGATGAGAGCCTCAACAATCCAAGTCGGCTGTTCACGACCAAAATGAGAATCGTCTCCGGATGCAAAGACCGGGGTCCCGATGAGCGATAAACAGCAAGAGCGCTCCGGCTGTCACTAGTGACAGTTCCTCTCCCTCCGCAAGCTTCCTAGCATCACCGAGGATTCTCTACGAAGGTCGTGGAGGTCACCTCGCTGACTCCGACGCATAGCTGTGATGCTGTCCTAGAGGATTCGATAACGAGGAACGGAGGTCCAAGATGAAAAGAAGCTTATTAACTCTCTTGGTGGTACTTGGCATTCTCGCGGTCTCCGCGGTTGCGCAGGATGTTCGCTATAACTTTGATCAGAACACCGACTTCACTCGGTTCAAGACCTACAGATGGGTCGAGCTTAAGGATGCCAAGAATCCGGGAGATCTCCTCGATAGGCAGATTAAGGCGGCCTTCGACGAGCAGCTTGCGACAAAGGGACTAACCAAGGTCGACGCCGACCCGGCGGACTTGTACGTCGGGTACCAGGCCGCAATCGGGCAAGAGAAAGAATTCACCTCCTACAGTTCGGATATGGGCTATTGGGGCTATGGTCCCGGCTGGTATCGAGGAGGCTGGTATGGCTACCCGGGAGGTGGAATGACGACCGGACAAACGTCCACAATCTATGTGGGTCAACTTGTGCTGGATATGTACGATTCAGCGAATCACGATCTCGTCTGGCGAGCGTTGGGCACCAAAACCATTGATCAAAAGGCAAAACCGGACAAACAGCAAAAGAACCTGGCAAAGGCTGTCACGAAGATGTTGAAGAACTATCCGCCGCCAGTGAAGAAATAGGTCGGCCTCAACTTCAGGGGATTAAAAGGAATGCAGAATGCGCGCTCCGAAACTGGTCCAGGTCATGAAGGCGAAATCGACTGCGATGTCGGAGGAACTCATCGCTGACATCAGGGCCTCCGGGAAGTGCAAAGACCTGTTGCTTAAGGTGCCTGAGAGCGAACAGAGACAGTATGCGCTCGAGATATACCGCGACTTGACCCAATGGCTGGCGAATGAAACCGATGCTGTTGTCGAGGAGCGCTATCGAATGCTTGGAGCGCGCCGATCCCGTCAGGGAGTCCCGTTAAGTGAGATGTTTTGGGCCGTTTCAATGGCGCACGACCATCTCTGGGAGTACATGGAACAAGAGTGCCTGCATGAAGAGCCCGTTGAATTTTTGGGCGGGGTGATTCTGCTCCGCTCGCTAAATCGGTTCTTCCAACGTGTTCTGTATTTTGCGCTCACTGGCTACGAGATAGCGAGCAACGATCAGTCTGCAGCTCTGTCGTATGTCGCAAACAAGCGGTCAGCGTAAACGCAGCTGCGATTCCAAGAAACAGTAGGCGGCGTATGTCAGACGTAGAGGCTCGCGACTGGAATACCGCTGCTGATTGGGCTGGCCACGAGGTGTAGTTTTTCAGCTCACAAAATGTGAAGCACGATATCATGTGAGTCTGCACAGTTCTAGCCGACAGGAAAAAAATCGTCATCACCGATTCCGTGACTGGAGCACGAGTCCATTCTCTATTCCCAACGTAAGCACATCACCGACGACAGGACAACTGACCGCCACATCAGGAGGAACGACCACTGTTCAGTTTAGCGTGGTCGCACCAGACCCAACCACAGGTATTTCCGGCAAGAAGACTTTCACCGTCCATCCTTAGCAGCGCGGAAAGCGCTATCGGTACGCATGGCAGCGGCAAGTTGCCATCCCTGAACTGGCATCATTAACAGTTTCGAACCACATCGGCCAGACGTAGCCTAAGGATGGATGTTGACCGAAGGAGAGTTGATGTGCCAGTTCATGCTTGTTGGCACTCATCTT
>JASHQK010000129.1 GCA_030039195.1 Candidatus Sulfotelmatobacter sp. | reverse complement strand
TCGAATCGAAAACAAGGGCAGTGGGGTAACCCAACTGAGCGCTAGTGGCTGCGCCTCCGTCGCCGCTATAACCAAATGTCCCGTTTCCGGCAACGATCGTGATGATCTGTGTGACGTGATCCACACGCCACACGACACTGTTTCCATCTGAAATGTAGAGGTCGTTATTGGCATCGAAAGCTAATCCGTCGGGAGATATTTGGGCGCTCGTGGCGGGTCCTCCAGCGCCGCTAAAGCCCGTACTGAAAGGAGTTCCAGCTACTGTGGTGATGATGCCAGTAGTATGGTCAATGCGCCGGATCACATTGGCGTAATCGACGAGGTACACGTTCCCAACCGAATCTGTTTTCACCGCGATGACCGGATTATATGGAATCAGGGTAAGTTTTGCGCTCGTCGCGGGCCCACCGTCACCGCTGAAACAGCAAGGGCCGGTCCCCGCGAAAACCGAAAGGTTGCCGGCCGCATCCATCTTCAGAATCGTTCCAGTAAAAGATGAAAAGTAAAGGTTGCCCGTAGTGTCTCGCCCGATTCCGCCGAGTACGGAAATGCCTGTTGCGGTAGCCGGCCCCGCAGTGGGCACCCCCCCTCCCGCGAAGGTGCTAATTGTCGGCACTTGTGCCGGTAGCGCAGCAACCTCAAGCAAAAAAACAACAGCAATGAAGACGTGGCTGAGCTGGAATAGACGAATGGGACAGATTTGCGATCGGGATTTCACACGCCCGTCTGCTGCGTGCACCCTACCCTTGGCGACGAACTCCCGCCGGAAGACACATTCTTTCCAAGTGGCGCTCATATCTGTCTCCAATCTCATATCTATCTCGAATAATGAGAATCTCTGAACATGAATCTCCATTTTCTTGAGACGCGAAAAGGATCGTGCATTATGCCTATAACAGCCGCAGCCGCAGCGCTTCCAATGTCAGGATAAAGGCTGTTAACACGAAAAGCAGGAAGGACGTGGCGCGATTTTCGATTTGAGCCATCATGATCTCGCTTTGCCTTGCCTCTGAATTCCGAGTCGGAGGCCACGGGCGCACATCCAGAAAGGCTTCAAAAATGGCCCAGAGTATGTGTCCCTACGTTGGGAAAGTCAAGATGAAAAGTTTTGCAGGAGGGCTAGTTCTTTGTGGCGAGTACGCCTGCCTTTTTGGCTATAAGATTGAATCCTTTTTCCTCGGCTTCGGCCTGCAACTGTTGCAATCGAGTTCCTGCGCCTGATTTTCCTGCTTTCACCTCAAGTTCTTCCAGCGCCAAACGGCACTCGAGTTGAGAACCCACGTAGCTCGAACGGGTTGCCTTTAGAAGCGCTTGCCGGAGGGAGGTTTCTGCTACAGCTTTTTGTGTTTTAGCAATAGCATCGGCCCTTGCCAACGCGAATGCTAGCTGCACACTAAAATTCTGGCTCCTGGCCGCTCTCGCCGAGACTTTTTCGACTTCTTTCACCGCCTCCGCTGTCTTGCCATCCGCGACGAGAACCGTCGCAAGGGCTGCTGTTGCCGCAATTTCGTAGTCCTTGCGATCTGATTTCTCAAACTCAGCGAGGGCTTCTCTCGCGGCTTGCTCGGCCACATCGACATGGCCTTCTTCGACAGCCAAAGTTGCCATCGCCACCTGCGTGGTCGCGGCGTTGTCTTTTTCCCGCAAATCCTGACGAAGTTTCAGGGCCTCGTCGTAATCTTTGTGTGCTTCGGGAAAATTCGCACCTTTCACTTCCAGATCTCCCAAGCCTGTCAGAGCGTAGGCAGCCATGCTGTTATCCGCCGTAGCACGCGACACCGTAAGGGCATTTTCATAGTTCTTGCGTGCTTCCGCCAGATCTCCCAAATGCTGCAACGCGTCGCCAAGATCAACGAGTTTGTCGGCAGAAGGGTTAGCTTGTCCGCTTGCCAGATCGAGAGCAATCGCTTGCTCGAACTTCTTCTTCGCTCCCGCAGAATCCCCGAGTCCGTCTAACGTAGTACCAATGCCTGTCAGAGATGTCGCCCTGCCGCTCTGGTCGTTGATTTCGTCAAATGCGCCAAGGGCTTGATTGTACGTCTTCTGCGCACCGCTAAAATCCCCATCGTCTTGTTTGACACCCGCGATGTTGATGAGCACATTGGCATAGTTGCTCCGATCGCTGATCTCCTGAAAGACCGGGAGAACCCTTTCGAACATCTTCTCCGCTTCCGACGAGTTCCCCTGCTGTTTGAAGACGAGAGCCATATTGTTGAGAGCGGACGCTTCTGCCTTTCGATTCCCTACAGCCTGCGCAATGGCAAGTTCGTCGTTGAATTTTGCGACCGCCCCGGGATAGTCGCTGCGATCGAGTAGCACGAGCCCCGTCACTTCGAGCGTACTCGCTAGGCCATAGCGATCTCCGACGCTTTCGTAAATGCGGGAAGATTCTTCGACAGCGCTCAAGGCGCCGTTCGTGTCAGTGAGGCTCTCGAGTGCAGATCCTTGCTGATAAAGAGCACGCGCCAAAAGTAGCTTCTCGTTTTTTGCTCTAGCCTTTTCCGCCGCTCGTTGAGAAAAAGCTTCCCCTTGCTTGAAATCTCCCAGGGACTCCCAGGCTTCAGACGCGGCCAATTCGATTCTGGGATCGTCACCCAACGGAGGGGAAAGTTTGCGCATGGACTCGATCGAAGCCAAAGCATCTTTTCCTTTGCCTCCCCGCGTCTGGGCGCGGGCCAATAACAGTCCGTACTCCAAATTGTCTGGGAAAAATCCGAAGAGAGTTCGGTAATCCTCTGCCGCATTGTTCCACTCCTTAGAGGCTTCACGGTATCGCGCCTCGATCAGCAGGCGGTCTTCACGAGAAAGCGCACCGGAGAGGTCATAGGCGCTCTTGGCTGACAGGCGCGCTTTCTCGTCATATCCGAGCAGGCTCCAGGCAGCCGACAAAGCAGAGTGCGCCAGAGCGTGGGTCGGCTCTGCGTCGATAGCCTTCTGCAGGAGATCGCGAGCTCCTATGGCGTCACTGACGCGCAGCCTGGCAAGGCCTTCAACGTAGAGTTTGACCGCTTCGGGAGCTGATGGCAACGACGCGCGCACAGCAGCCTGATCTTCCTGATTCACTTCTCCGAGGTTACACTTTGCCCGCAGTTCGGTTCCAGCCCGGCTCACCAAATCGAACAGGTTGTTTTCGTTCCCGGTTTGCTTGATGGAAAGTAGCGTCTCTCCCGCAGCCACATCTTGCAGATGCAGATCGACGCGCAAACTGCCCCCCGGTAAAACCACATAAGAGCCGAGCACGACCCAATCTGCCCCCAAAGCCCTGCCCACTGCAGTCAAGGTTTGCGGTGCGAGCGTATCCGAGTCTGGCAGCGCCAGACTCATTTCCATTTGAGCAATTTGCTCCCCGGTGATCGTGCGCAATCGCTCGCCGGCTGCGAGCTCCGTGGTCAACATCTCCGCGAGCCCGGTGGAGAGCCACGCCGACTCTGACCGCGAAGTGGAATTCCTTAGGTTCAGCACTGCGACGGTGCGACGGCGAGTCGGTAGTGGTGTGTTCACCTGGGACGTTGTTCTGGGATGAAAGCGTATGTATGACAATGCTCCCAGCAGCACCAACAAAATGAGCCCGGAGACAAGAATCGTCGGCTTGATTCTTGCCCACAAAGAAACCAAAGCTTTTGTGCCGGGTTCAGGAACTCGTACCGAGACACGCATCGTTCCCGTTTGGGAACCGGGTGTGGTCAAGCGGTCTAGGTCGATGCGCAGCTCACGCGCCGATTGATAACGTCGCTCGGGGTCCTTGTCGAGGCATTTGAGAATTGCGGATTCCAACCCGGGTGAGATCTTCGAATTCATCGTGCTCGGTAAGCACGGGTCTTCGTTCAGAATGGTATTGATCAATCCAGGAATTTGTTGACATGGGAACGGACGCCGTCCAGTTGCGAGTTCATACAGAACTGCACCTGCGGACCAGATATCGGAACGTTGATCGGTGGCTTCGCCCCGCAATTGCTCGGGCGCCATATAGGGAAGAGTGCCCGCAATTTTTGTGGTCTCGGAAATGCTTGCAGTCGCACTGAGGTCGATGTCCTGTCGTACAAACTGCGCCAGCCCGAAGTCAAGAATCTTCAGCCGATTGTCTTGAGTCAAGCGTAAGTTGGCGGGTTTGAGGTCCCGGTGAATGACGCGATGGTCGTGAGCGCTTGACAGGCCGTCCGCCAACTGCAAGCCGATGCGGAGCACGTCTCTAATCGGCAGGGGCCCATGTCCGAGTCTGCCATCCAGCCCAACACCTCCCACGTACTCCATCACCAAATAGTCGATCTCCCCTTGGCTGCCGAATTCGTAAACGGTGCCAATGTTGGGATGATTCAGCTTTGCGAGGGTTAGGGCTTCACGGCGAAATCGCCGGCGCGCGAGTTCGTCTGCGAACAGACCGGGCGGAAGGACTTTAATGGCGACATCACGTTCGAGTTGCTGGTCTGAAGCGCGAAATACCATCCCCATCCCGCCGGCTCCGATCTGCTCGAGCACGAGATAATGGCCCAGAACCTGCCCGACAATTGACGTCCCCTGCGCCAAGAAATTTACACGGAATCGGCCAGCCAGCCGATGCCCCTCCTTATTTTGAGATCGGGTATAGGAGAATCATCCTGTACCACCAGACCTTCTATCACCGGAGTTGATAGAAATGTTCCGGCTGGTTCATGCTCGAGGGTAGCTTCAAAGGCAGCCTTGACTGCTTCCCGGGCATGTGGCGGTTTAGCCATTCCTCTTAAAGCTCCAGCTAACACGATCGGCGCTTGCGGGGAAATTACCCGACGGAACCACAGCCTTAGCGATTTTGGGCCGCCATTGTACCGCATTCGGAGCTATAGGGGTGCTAGTTGCTGGACGGCGTGAATATGTCGGCTGTCTTGCCGGAATCTCATCCGCCGGCTCTGCGGCTTCACTAAGGCTGACGAGCCGGGGCGTGAAAGTCCGCAAGCAGCTCGACTCGAAATGGGAGAGGATGAAAAGGCATTTCGATTGTCGAGCCTCAGCGGTATCGACTGATATGATTCGCAAGTACGTGATCGAATGCCAGAAAAAAGGTATGGCGAATGCGAGTATCAACCGCGATCTGTCGGCACTGAAAAAGGCTTTCTCGCTCGCTTACAAATCGACTCCTCGCAAGATTGCAGCTATGCCGGTATTTCCAAAGAAACTGGATGAAAACGCACGGCATGGATTCATCGAACAAGCAGAATTTGACAAGCTCTATAGTCACGCCGAGGGATTGTGGTTCAAGACTATGCTGCTGCTCGGTTACACTTTCGGTTTTCGGCGCGGTGAATTGCTGGCCATGAAAGTCGAGCAGTTCTCTTCTGTCGAGCGCACGATCAGGCTTTGGCGCGGCGCGACAAAGAACAAGAGAGCGCGGCACGTATTAATCGAGGATGAGGGACTGTATCAACTGGTGCGTGCGTGCTGCGAAGGCAAGAAAACGAACGAGCCACTGCTCAAGCGGGAGAATACGTTGAGTGCTCCGATTGTGGACTCACGCGAGAGTTGGTATCGAGCTTGTGTGAGAGCTGGACTCGGCAAATTTGTGTGCCTGGAGTGCAAGAAGGATGTGACGGAGACTGAGGACGGCTGGCACTGTGAAAAATGCGGGAATGATTTGATTAAGCATCAAGTGACGTATGATGGAGCAATCTTTCACGACTTGCGCCGGAGTGCTGTGCGGAACATGGTGTGCCGGGGAGTCTCGGAGAAAGTTGCAATGGAGATCAGCGGCCATCTAACGCGATCCGTTTTCGACAGGTACGACATCACAGCCGATTCCGATTTGCGCGAGGCGGCAAAGAAGATTGCCGCTGGCCGCGAGACTTCGGTGTACAGCCCAAATGTTGGTGTACAAAACGGTGTACAACGACAATCTGGCAACGCGTAACTTATTGAAGGGCCCATAGCTCAACGGTTAGAGCAGCAGACTCATAATCTGTTGGTTCCAGGTTCAAATCCTGGTGGGCCCACCAAGTTCTTGCCAAACGAGATTGCAGCAGGAGCAAACCTGACTTCTCAAGCCGATTTCTCACACCAGAGATCTGCTTCCTCTTGGAAATCCGCCCTCCTGCTCGGCGGCGTGATCTTTTTCTCGTTTCTCTATTTCTACGAGGGCGGCGGATGGAACCAGAACTCACGCTTTGATCTGCTGCGCGCGATCGTCGAGCAGCACACGCTCCGCATCGATGCCTATCACGACAATACCCAGGACACGGCGCACTTTCGTGGACACTACTACTCCGATAAAGCGCCGGGTCTCGTTTTTGCCGCTGTGCCGATCGCGCTCACTGTAAATTCGGTGCTGCGGGCAGCGGGAATCGATCCGCAATCCGCGCGCGGTGAGTTCGCGCTCTCGTATCTTGTGAGTGCCGGCGCGGTAGCCCTGCCTACCGCTCTCGCCACCGTATGTCTGTTCTTTCTCGGCCTGCGCTTCGGCGCCGGCACCACCGCAGCAGGATTCGGCGCGCTGTCCATGGCTCTCGGCACTCCGATATGGGCCTATGCCAGCCTGTTCTGGGCGCACGCGCTGGTGGGAGCATGCCTGGTCTTCGCCTTCGCCGCTGTGTTCAAGTTGCGCGACGCCGCCACTCCCAGGCAGGAGTTCCTTTGGGCCCTCGCCGTCGGCCTCGCCGCAGGATGGGCAACGGTGACCGAATATCCCGCGGCTCCGATCTCGGCAGTGCTCGCGCTCTTTGCGCTATCGCAAATCTGGCAGCGCGGCGCGCCTGCACGTTGGCGGGCCATCGGCGGATTGGGAGTGGGTGCTGCCTTCTGCATCGTCGTCTTGCTCGGATATCTCTACGCCGCTTTCGGAAGCTTCCGCCCCAGCTATTTCTATTACGATCCGAATTCATTTACCTTCATGCAGCACCGCGGATTTCTGGGCCTCACTTACCCTCATCCGGACCGTCTGCTGAAACTTCTTTTCGGATGTTCTCGCGGACTTTTCTTCGCCTCGCCTATTGCACTGGCCGCGCCCTTCGGATTGTGGAGGCTTGCGAAGCAGCGAACCTGGTTCTCCGCAGCCCTGATTTCCGCCGCGATCCCCGTCTATTACTTTCTTTTCAACTCTTCGTTTTACTGGTGGAAAGCCGGCGAGTCGTTTGGCCCGCGGTACGCGGGAGCAAGCATTCCGCTGCTCTTCTGCGGCCTGGCTGTGCCGTGGCAGCACGCGAGCCCGCCGTGGCGCAGAGTACTCATCGCGGCCGGCGCCGTCAGCATTTTCTTGACCTTGATGGTGGTCTCGACTACTTCACAACTCGCCGTGCAGGATAACTGTCCCATGATCCATTCTGTCTGGCCCGCTTTCTGGTCGGGGCAGATGGCCATGAATCGCGACTCGATGCTGACCATCAGTGAAGCCGCATCCGGCAATTACGGCGCGTTCAATCTTGGCCAGCTTGT
>JASHQK010000128.1 GCA_030039195.1 Candidatus Sulfotelmatobacter sp. | reverse complement strand
CCAAGAAACAGGCGGCTGCTAGCCCAAAACCTGCGGCACCTGCACCGGCTGTGAAGCCAGCGGCCAAAGCCGAAACGCCGACGCAGAGGAAGAAGGAACAGCACGAGAAGTTGGAAGCAGCAATGGCGTAGCAGTAGTGGAAACCACCTCAGCTCACGGCTGGGGTCTTTCCATGTTGGAGGATTCTGGCATTCATTCCCAGCGGGGCATTTCGGTAAGTGGTTTGTGGAATTTTCGTCTGTTGTGGGCGGCCGTGGCTGGTGTATAATCTAACTAACTGGTTAATTAACTATGGCTCATTCGACCCACCACGAAGAACTGCGCCGGTTGCGGGAAGAATTCCGCGAACGCACGAAAGAGCTGCGGCATCAGGCACGTGAGATGCGCCGTCAGGCTCACGAGATCCGGCGCATGGGAACTCGGGGGCAGCCGGAGGAGAGCCGGGCGGCGATTCTGGAAGCGGCGGCACATGAATTTGCCGATCACGGTGTAGATGGCGCTCGTACCGATGCGATTGCGCGCGAGGCTCGCGTCAATAAAGCCCTGCTTTACTACTATTTCAAAGACAAAGAGACGCTTTACGGGGCGGTGCTCGACGCGGCTTTTTCCGGCTTGAAAGATACAGTCTTTCGGGTTTTAGACAGCCCACGGTCGCCGCGAGAAAAAATTCTCGCTTATGTGGCAGCTTACTTCGATTTCATCGCTTCGAACCGCCTTTATCCCCGGCTGATGCAGCGGGAGATGATGCGCGCCCGCGAAGGGGAATCACAGCACATCGACAAGATTATCCGAAACCATATTCAGCCGATCTTTACGCGCGTGAGCGAAGTATTGCGCGACGGCATTGCGCGCGGGGAATTTCGCGAGGTGAATCCGGCGCACTTTGTGCCTTCGATGGTGGCGATGATCGTTTTCTACTTCAGCAGCGCTCCGGTCATGCAGAAAATTGTTGGATTCAATCCGCTGGCGCCGAACCGGGTAGCGGAACGGCGGGCGGCGGTGATGGATTTCGTTTCCGCGGCATTGTTTCGACCGAATCACGCCGTGACGCAAGGAGCACGCTCATGAGTGCGCGCAACCGCTTTTTCGTTCTGCTCGGCGTAATTTTTGTGATCGCTGCCGCGTACTACTACTTCTCGACCGGTCACACCAGCGACCTGGTTCTGATTGGAACGGTCGATTCGAATCAAGTCATTGTGAGCTCGCAGGTGGAAGGTCGCATACAGAAGCTGCTCGTCGATGAAGGGACGCCAGTGAAAGCTGGAGAGCTCATTGCGCAGATCGATCCTTCAGAGTTGCAAGCGGAAGAAGCGGCGGCGACGGCGAATATTGCGAGCCTGCAGCACAAAGTGGCCGAGATGGAGCACACAGAGAAATCGACGACGGGATCGACCTCGAGCGACGTGGCCAATGCGCGCGCCAAACTGTCGTCGGCCAAGGCACAGCTTTTGCAGGCGCAGGCTGCGCTGGATCGAACCGAGAGCGACAGCCGGCGCACGATCGAACTGGCGAAAGCGGGCGTGGCTTCGGATCAGGAACGGGTGCAGGCGGAGACCAATCTGCAAGCCGCGCAAGCGACGGTGCAGGCGCAGAAGGATTTGGTCGGTGCGGCGGAGGCGGATTTGAATTCCGCGATCGCGCGCACGTATCAGGCGAATGCGGCGAAGAGCACGGTAGCTGCCACCGAAGCGGACCTGAAAAACGCCATGGAACAGAAGAGACAAGCGGAGGTGCGGCTGGGATACACCGACATCTACGCGCCTGTGACCGGGACGGTCTCTGTGCGGGCGGCGCGGCAGGGGGAAGTCGTGAACATTGGGGCGCCGATCGTGACGATTGTCGATCTGAACGACACCTGGGTGCGGGCGGAGATCCCGGAGACGTACGCCGACCATATCGGGTATGGCGACGTCATGAATATCGAGTTGCCGGGCGGGACCATGACCAAAGGCAAAGTCTTTTTCAAGGGAGTGGAAGCCGACTTCGCCACGCAGCGTGATGTGAGCCGGCGCAAGCGGGACATCAAGACGATTGTGTTGAAAGTTCGTCTGGAAAATCCCAAGGGAGCGTACGTCCCAGGCATGACGGCTGAGGTATTGGTGACGCCACAACAGTTGCAGGGAACGGCCCCGGAGCGGGTTGCCGCGGCAGAGAAGCAATGACAGAAGAATCCAGGCTGAACGGGGGAGCGAAAGACGCGTCGGCAGCGCCGGCTGTGATCGAAAGGCCGGTCTACGATCCCAGTGCGCCAGCGGCGATCGAGGTCGAGCACATCGTCAAGAAATACGGAGACTTCACTGCGGTGGATGACGTTTCGTTCAGCGTGAAAGAAGGCGAGATCTTTGGGTTGCTCGGACCGAACGGGGCGGGGAAATCGACGCTGATCCGCATGATGACGACGCTGATCCCGATCACGTCGGGCAAGGCGCGAATTGCAGGACAGGATGTCAGCAAGGAGCCGAACGCGGCGCGGCGCATGATCGGCGTGATTCCACAGGCGCTGACCAGCGATCTGGACCTTACCGTGGAAGAGAATCTGAATATCTACGCGAAGCTGTATGACGTTCCGGCGAAGGAGCGGCAGAGATCGATCGAGGAACTGCTGGGCCTTGTGGATCTGACGAAGTGGCGCGGTGCGCAGACGAAAACGCTCTCGGGCGGCATGCGGCGGCGGCTGGAGATCGCGCGCGGGCTGGTGCATCATCCGAAGATTTTCTTTCTCGATGAGCCGACTACCGGGCTCGATCCCGTTTCGCGTGTGGCGGTGTGGGAGATGCTCGGAAACATCAAGGAGCATCGCAAGCTGACGATTCTCATCACCACGCATTACATGGATGAAGCGGACCGGCTGTGCGACCGCATCGCGATTGTGGATCATGGGAAGCTGGTGGCGCTGGACGCTCCGATGGCGCTGAAGGCGAGCGTGCCGGGATCGAATGTGATTGAAGTGCAGTTCGAGAATTCTCCCGCGGATTGGGAGGAGCGGTTGCACGGGCTCGGCGAGGTCACTTCTGTGCAACATGAAGGTGCGGGGATGTATCGCGTGCTGACGGGCAACGGTTCGCGCACGACGACGCAGCTCGTGGAGATGGCCGTGCAGAGCGGGGTTCAGGTGAAATCGCTGTCGGTGCAGAACACTACGCTGGATGATGTTTTCGTGCATTACACCGGGCGGCAACTGCGGGACGAGTTGCAGAAAGCATACGCGTTTGTGATGCCGCAGCGGCCGGGATTGCAGCCGTGACTAGTCCCGAGCCCTGAGTCGCGAGTCCCGAGTCCTGAGTCGCGAGGCGTAACGAATTAGCCCGAGTCCTGAGTCATGAGTCGCGAGTCCTGACCTTGAAAAGGAAGCGAGCCAGACGCGCGATGATTGCGTCGCAACGACGGCGACGCATTCACCCACCCCATCGCGCCAACACCGGGCGTGCTGGGGCCCCGGATCGCGCGGCTCGCCCAGGTCCCTCGCTGCGCAAAGAACGCTTGCTCGGGATGACAAGTAAGCTGGGGTCTTGGTTATGAACAGAATGATGGCCATTGTGGAGCGGGAGATGCGGAAGTTTTTCCGATCGCCGGCGCTCATGCTGGCCTCGATGATTTTCCCGCTGGTGCAATTGATCATTCTAGGCAACGCGTTTGGCGGGAAGATCCGGGATGCCAAGCTGGCGGTGGTGGATGAGGACGGCGGGCCGCAGGCGGTGCGCATCCGCGAAGCGTTCGACTCAGTGCGAGCGAACATGCGTACGTTTGTGCCGATCGATTACACCGACGAGAAACAGGCAGTCCGCGACGTGCGGGAGGGCAAGCTGCAAGGCGCGGTGATCATCCCTCCACAATTTTCGCGGCGGGTTTATGAGGAGAACCATCCGCGTATCGCCGTGGTGGTCGACAACAGCGACAACTTCATGAGCTCGGCGATCGAGTCGGAACTGACAGATCTGACGAACGCGCTGAATCAGCCGACAGTCTCGCCGCGCATTCTGCAGCAGACCGCGCTCGACATTGTCGAACTCTATCCGTATATCGAGTACATGAAATATCTGTTGCCGGGATCGCTGGTGCTGGCGATGTATGTCTCGGTCATGATTGGCGGCGGCATGCTGTACATCGA
>JASHQK010000127.1 GCA_030039195.1 Candidatus Sulfotelmatobacter sp. | reverse complement strand
CGCACCGCGCTCGACAATTTCACCCCGGATTTGCCCGAACCGATCCCGGCGATGGTGCGGAGCCACATAGGGCTGATCTCGCCGCGCGCGGCCTTGTGGAACGTGCACTGGCCTGAACCGGGCGAAAGTCTTCAACAGCTGCAGGAATCGCGCACGCCCGCCCACATCCGCCTCATCTTTGACGAATTGTTTTTCGTTGAGCTTGGCCTGGAGCTGAAACGCAAGCAGCAGCGGGCCCAAACCGGAATCGCATTTCGGCTCGATGACCGCGCCCGCACAGCCATAAAGAAAATTTTGCCCTTTCATCCCACCACGGCTCAGAAAAAAGTTCTGAAAGAAATCGCCGCCGATATGGAACAGCCTTATCCCATGCGGCGTTTATTGCAGGGGGATGTCGGCTCGGGGAAGACCATCGTCAGTTTCGAGGCGGCGATCGTCGCCATAGAAAACGGCTATCAGGTCGCCCTGATGGCGCCGACCGAGATTCTTGCCCAGCAGCATTATTTTTCTGCGCGTCGAATTTTGGAAAACGCCGGATATCGCATCGTTCTCTTGACCGGCTCTCTCGAAACCGATCGCAAGCGCGAAATTCATCGTCACATTGCCCAGGGCAACGCGCAGCTCGTGATCGGCACGCACGCGCTGCTGGAAGAAAAAGTCGAATTTGCGAAGCTCGGACTCGTCATCGTCGATGAGCAGCACCGCTTCGGCGTCATGCAGCGGCTGAAGCTGATGAAAAAATCAGGAGAAGATTGTGCGGGGACGGACGCGTTCGTCCGTCCCGCCGAGCGTAGCACCGCGCCTGAAGGCGAGAATACATCTCCGGAGCCCGACGTTCTCGTCATGACCGCGACTCCCATTCCGCGTACCCTCGCGCTCACGCTCTACGGCGATCTTGATCTCAGCATTCTCGATGAACTTCCTCCCGGACGCACGCCCATCGTCACGAAATCCGTCCCCGATTCCGATGCCGTCAAGGTTTGGGAATTCGTCCGCAAGCAGGTCGCGGCCGGACATCAAGCCTACGTCGTCTATCCCGTAATCTCAGAAAACGAAGAAACCGAGCTGAAAGCCGCGGTCAAAATGTATCGCGAGCTGAGCGGCAACATTTTTGCCGATTTCAAAGTCGGCCTGCTCCACGGCCGTCTGGATGCCGACCTGAAAGAGCAGGTCATGCGCATGTTCCAGAAAGGAGAGCTGCAGATTCTGGTTTCGACCACGGTCATCGAAGTCGGCGTCGATGTGCCCAACGCGACGGTAATGGTGATCGAGCACGCCGAGCGTTTCGGCCTGGCGCAGCTTCATCAACTTCGCGGACGCATCGGGCGCGGTGCCGCGAAGTCGTACTGCATTCTCATGACCGGCGGAAAAGTCACGGAAGACGGTCAGCGGCGGCTCGACGCCATGGTCCGCACCAACGACGGATTTCAAATTGCGGAGCTCGACCTTGAATTGCGCGGCCCCGGCGAATTTTTTGGAACTCGCCAGGCCGGCATGCCGGATTTCCGCGTAGCCAATATCATTCGCGATGCGCAGTTGCTCGAAGCCGCCCGGCGCGAAGCCCAGGCGGTGCTCGCTGGCCCCAACCCCGAAATTTCGTCGGAAGAAATCAGCCGCGCCCTGGTGCAGATGCGCACTCGCTGGCAGCATACCTACGGCCTGGTCGAGGTGGGGTAAGGAGCAATTGCGAACTGGTAGAATCAAGAAGATGGCCACTTCCCAACTGATTCAGATTGAGCTCGCTTCGCCGCCCCGGGCTCCGAAACCGCAATGGTTGCGGGCGAAAGCTCCGGTGGGCGATAACTTTCATAATCTGAAGCGGCTTGCCCGTGGGCTCGGCTTGCACACGGTGTGCGAGTCGGCGCAGTGCCCCAACATTGGCGAATGCTGGAATCACAAGACGGCCACTTTCATGCTGCTGGGCGACATCTGCACGCGGCGCTGCGGCTTCTGTGCGGTGCCGAAGGGACGTCCCGAGCCCATCGATTGGGATGAGCCGCGACGCGTCGCCGAGGCCGTGGCTACGCTCGGACTTAGACATGCCGTGGTCACAAGCGTGAACCGCGATGATGACAACATCGGCAGCGCCAAGATATTTGCCGAGACCATCCGCGAGATTCGCGAACGCACGCCCGATTGCCGCGTCGAAGTATTGATTCCCGATTTTCAAGGATTGGAGGAGTCTCTGCGCATCGTGCTCGCTGCCCAGCCCGACGTCCTCAATCACAATACCGAGACGGTGCCGCGCCTGTATCGCGCAGTCCGCTCCGGAGCCCGCTACGAACGCACTCTCGCCCTGCTGGAAAATGCCAGGAAGATTGCGCCCTCCATGGTCACCAAAAGCGGCGTGATGGTCGGGCTGGGAGAGTCCAGTAAAGAGTTGATCGAAGTTTTTCGCGATCTCGGTACGCGTGGCGTCGATATTCTTACCATCGGCCAGTATTTGCGGCCATCAAAAGATCATCTGCCGATCGCCCGCTTCTACGAACCCTCGGAGTTCGCGTATTTGCGGAACGAGGCGCTGCGCTTCGGTTTCCGCCACGTGGAATCGGGACCGCTGGTGCGCTCCAGCTACCACGCACACGAACAAGCCAACAGCACTCGACCGCTGCAAGGCATCTGTTAGCTTGAAGCCAACGATCCCCAACAACGAAGCCGAATCCTGCTCGGCTAGAAAATGTGCATTTTGATGGTGAGGTACTTTTTGGGATTCTCCCGGAACGCCTTCAACAATTCCCGCGTGTCGACTACCATCGAATTCACATTATTGTAGAGGCTCTCATCTTTCATCAGTTTGCCCACTGTGCCCTGGCCGGCTTCGATCCCGGTCGTGAGCTGTGAGAGCTTGGTGATGGTGGTGTCGAGTTTGTTCGCTAGTTCCTGGTCCTTGGTGAGCTTGCCCAGAGTCCCTTTGCCGGCATTGATATCGTCGGTCATCTCCTTCAGATTCGCGATCGTAGCGTTGGCGTTGTTGTACATCGACTCATCTTTGAGGAATTTTCCGGCCGTTCCCTTGCCCGCCTGCAGATCGTCAATCACCGCATTCATCTTGTCCAGAGTCGCAACTAATTTTTCATACGCATCGTTGCGGCTGATGAGAGCACCCAGGCTGCCCTGACCACTTCCCACTTCTTGAACAATCTTCTGAAAGTCCGCCACAGTGTCAGACAAACGGTTGTAGAGCGTGGGATCATAAATCACTTTTCCCAGCGATCCTTTGCCGCTCTGGGCAAAGGCCAGAATGTCGTCGGCACGCTTGATCAGCACGTTGATGTTTTCCAGCGTGCTCTGGCTGGCGCGCACCACCTGATTGAAATCGGGATGTACCTCTGTGGGCAGGACGTCGCCGCTCTTAGCGGGTAGACCAGTAGCCTGCGTGCTGTTGATATCGATGTAGGTTTCGCCCAGCACTCCCGCGGTGTCGAGAGAACTCACCGAGTCCGTCCGCAGATCGTAGCTGTACTTCGTGCTGACTTTCATTGTGACTTCGACTGGCGTGAGCGGTCTGCCAGGGGCAATCCTAATTTGCGTTACGTTGCCGATGTCGACCCCGCTGAGACGCACCGGTGCGCCGGGGCGCAGACCCTCGGCATTATCGAAGTACGAATGGAGAACGATTCGCGGAGTAAACAGGCCGGTCGTGCCCGACATCAGGAAAAGCACCACCGCCAGCGTCACACTGGCGACAATTACGGTAATGCCGACCCGCAGCTCCGACCAGCGTAGTTGTTTCTGGCTAGGCAAGTTTGCCCCTCACCCCACTGAATCGCGGGGCGCTTGCCGCCCTCGCTAAGCCCCCGGAATTGCTGTTCACCCCGTGCGACACGCCCACGCCAGAATCATAACAAAACCGCAGCCGCCTCTAATTGCTTTTCCTTCCAACGGTCGGAAGCAGTAACCAGGCGGATGCGTATGCCATTGCGCCGCATGCCAGGGTCGCGCTCAGCCCAAACTGGATGGCAATCACCATGGCCAGCACCGATCCCAGAACGCTGGCCGCCGCATTCATGGCCCAGGCCCACTCAACAGCCTGCTCGCTGCCATCGGCGATTGCATCCGCCGATCCGGCCAGCGCACGCAAGCCAGTCGGAAACGGCATTCCCATGACGAATCCCAGCGGAACAAGCAGGAGCGCGCTGATGAGCAGACGATATTCAAACGCCAGGCCCACGAGCGACGCCAATCGCACCGGCAGGAAAAATACATAACTCACCAGCGTCGCGACCACTAAGGCCAGTGGGACCCAACCCATCTGGGTTTGCGGGACCCAATACCGCGAAGAAAGACTTCCTGCGCCGCTGGAAAGCAGCAGCAAAAAAATCACTACCGTCAACGCGTACGTGGGATGCCCAAGGAACAGCACGAATCGCTGTATAAATGCAATCTCAACCAGAATGTACCCCAACCCGAGCGCAATGAAGTAAAGCAGTGGAATCGGCGAGTGTCGCGGCGCATGCCTTTTCAGCGCCAGCGGCACAATCAGAAAAAGTAACACCGCGCAGATCGAGATGATCAGGACCAGAAGCAAAACCAATACACCCAGATTTACTTTCCAGTCGATGCCCTTTCGCAATCCTTCTTCCCCGAGAATCTGCGAGGTCTTCAATGTAAAAAAGAAAAACGGATTGTTATCTGTAACCGGCGCGACATTGTAGGCGTAAAAACGCGCAAATGCGTACGGATCGTTTTCGGCTATCAGAATCGAAAACGGATTCTGCCCCGGCCGCGAGGGCAAATACAAAGCATGAAGCTGCGGATAACGCGCCAGATGACCCGCTACGGCTGCTTCTTCCGCGGCATTGAACGCCGTTTTTTTCGCGATCACAACCACGGGAATTCCATCGGCATTCAACTCGCCTTCGGAGGCCACGATAAAATTCCGCGCCGGATCGGCGACGCCGAGCCGGTGCAGTGCCTCCATCGCCACGGCTACGACCCGCAGCGCCTCTCGCGGATGCCTGAATTCCCAGCGCGTGATCGCGATCATTCCATCCGGTTTGAGATGCTCGAGGTATTCGCGAAACGCCTCGACCGTATAGAGGTTGTTTTCGCTGAGCGCGAATGCGCCTGCCGCGGTGGAAGCCCAGGTATCGACCAGTGTCATCTGCACCACGTCGAACTGCTGCGAACTGGAGCGAAGATAAGATCGCCCGTCACTGACATGAATGTGCACTTCCGGACGTTCGTAGAGATGCTGCGAATAATCCGCATATCGCTCGCGCATGATCGTTGTGGCAATGATGGGGTTGATCTCGATGCCGGTCACGTTGGGGCTGCCGTTCGCCACGGCGCGCAGAACGTCGACTCCGCCACCCGGTCCGATGATCGCGAACTCGCCATGCGGTCGCAGAACATTGGCCAGCGCCGGCGGCGCCGACATGAGATCGCGCTCCCATTCTGTTTCGTGCCACTTCGTCACATCGGCATTCATGATGTACGTGGACGCGTCGGCGTCGATCACGATCGCCTTAGCCCCACCCTGCCGGTCGACCTCCACGCGCGAAATTGCGTTCCAGCGCGCAAATTCCACCCACGCCGGATCGCGAAACATTCCCTTGGCATAGACCACATCGATCAGCCGCCCGGCATGATTGGCCGCAATCAGGCTCAGAAAAATCAACCCGAGCAGCGCAGCCATTCTCCGCATCGGCCGAGATTCCGACCAGACCATCGCCGCGACGGCTAATGCCACGCTCGCACACACAATCGCGTTGGGCCCTCCCAGCCAATTCAGTAGCGGAACAATCGCCAGGCAGGCCAATGCTCCGCCGCACAGGTCAGCGCCATATAGTCGGGGAATGTGTTCTGGTTCGCGTGCGTAGACCACGGAGAAAAGCAATCCCGTTAGAAAGAACGGCACAGCAGCAGCCAGATACATCGCCGTGAGCCGCAAGAAGTTTTTGCCTGAAACCTCCAGCGAAACCGGAATGTGCAGCACGATCTCGAGCACAAGCAGCACGAGTACAGAATTCGCAATGCACAGCTGTGACGCCAGCTTGCGCGTCTCCACGCTCGCCAACCGGCTTCGCAGCAAATACGCAAACACTCCGCCCGCGCCCAGTCCGAGCAGTGCAATCGAAATCGCAAGAAATGCGAAGTGGTAGAACAACACCACCGAGAATAGTCGCGTCAGCGCAAGTTCCAGCAGAAGTGCGGCCAAGCTGCCCAATCCGAGCCCAGGCAGCAGGACTCGCTGCGAAATCCGAGCTCGCGGTGGAGTAGAGATGGTCGAGGCAATAACGGCCATAAACGAATCAGACGCGCCAGTCTAGCAGAAGGCCGCTGCCGTCAGTGGCAGTGGTGCAGTTTGATGGTCATCCTGAGCAAGTCTCTTTTGCGCAGCGAAGGATCTGGGCGAGCCGCGCGAACCGGGGTCCCCAGCACGCCCGCTGTTGGCGTGATGGGGTGGGCGCCGCGTCGCGGGATTTGCGACGCAATAATCGCGCGCTTGGCTCGCTTCCCTGTCAAACCGCACCGCACCCCAGCAAAACGCCATCCACAACCTCCACGACGCGCGCTCGAATCCATCGGTTGGGCTGGTGAGATCCGCGCAGATGCAGTTTGAGATAGTTTTCGGTTAGCGCCTCGGTCATTGCTGCATCCGGATTGCCGGATATGACGCTCTCGCGGGCGGCACAAGTATTCTTCAGCGTGATGGCTTCAATGTCTCTCCCCACGAAACTCCGCATGAAGGCGAGTTTCTTCTCCCGGGCCAGTTCGCGGAGGATCCGATTGCGCTCGTGAGCGACACGCACCGGAACCTGATTAGTCATTGCGGCGGCAGGCGTGCCCGGTCGCGCGGAATACGTGAACACGTGCAGATAGGTAAATGGCAAATCCTCGACCATCTGCCGCGTTGCCTCGAATTCGGCGTCGGTTTCACCGGGAAATCCGACCATTACATCCGCGCCGATCGCCGCGGTGGGCATCGCGGCGCGAATCTTCATGATCTTCTCGCGATAGTGCCATGGCCGATATTTCCGGTGCATGCGCCGCAAGACCGCATCGCTGCCCGATTGCATCGGCGCGTGGGCGTGTTTCGCGATCCGCCCCGACGACGCGACGAGCGAAATCAGTTCATCCGTCCAGTCCATCGGTTCCACCGACGAAATGCGAAGCTTTTCGAGACACGTTTGGCCGAGAATCGTGCGGATCAGATCGACAAACCTGAAATCAGACCACCGACCGCGGACCGCAGCTTGTCTGCCTTTGCGGAAGTCTGAAGTCCGAGGTCTGAGGTCTGTTGGGCTGAAGTCTGAGGTTTGAAGTCCGCCGCCCGCTTTGAGGTCCCTTCCCCATCGCCCCAGGTTGATTCCGCTGATCACGACCTCGCGATAACCGGACCGAACCAACTCGTTGACTTCTTCAATGACTCGTCCCAGAGGCAGCGACCGGCTCGCGCCCCGGACATAAGGAATCACGCAAAACGAGCACCGATTATCGCAGCCATCCTGCACTTTCAGGTTGGGACGCGTGCGCTCGTTGGCCGCCTCAAACACTGGGGCGGCCAGCAGTTCCGTGTGCGCGAAGATGTCGGAGACGAAGATCGGTCGTTGGTCGTCGGCCGTTGGTCGTGGGCTATCAGCGGCGAGAGCGGAGATCGGAATGAACGTTTCTGGAACTCGACTGTCGCGGCGGGCGCCGAGCGCTAAATCCGCCAGCCGATGCTTATGCGAATTGCCGACAACCAGGCTCACGCCGGGCAGAGAAGCAATCTCTTCCGGAGCACGCTGGGCGTAGCAGCCGGTCACCACGATCCTTGCCTTCGGATTCCGCCGTCGCAGTCGGCGGATCGCCGCTCGCGCATCCTGGTCGGCGGCCGCGGTCACCGTGCAGGTGTTTAGAACAACTACCGACGCGTGCTCCGACGAAGATGCACGCGCAAACCCGCGCTCCTCGAACTGGCGCTCGAGTGTCGCACCGTCAGCCTGCGTAGCGCGACAGCCAAAATTTTCGACGTAGTATCCGGACACCTGTCTATCGTAACCCAACCTGCCGTTCTCGGCTCGCTGGGCTGTGTTTTCTGACAGACACGGCGCGATTCCGAAGTACCTCGCTCACGCCCGGATCGCCGCACAGGCGTACAGACACTCCGCCCTCTGACGAACAACGTCAGGGCACTTGCGCTTCAGGCCGTCGCAGCCGTCCTTCGCGCCTGAAAACACTCTCTGCAAAAAACGGGACGGCCCTGCGTGGGCCGGAAAGGCACAGTCGTCTGCTTCCCACATCCCGAGCAGGTAGCTTGGGTTTCAACCTTGGTGAAGCGGTAGGTTTGTCCCGGTCCAGCAGGTGGCCCGAGCACCGATATCCGCTTAGCCTTGCAGCCCTTACAACGTTTCGGCTCGTTCTTGAACTGCTTGTCGTGAAAGAAGAGCTGTTCCCCGGCGGTGAAAATGAACTCACCCCCACAGTCGATGCACTTCAGCACCTTGTCCTGAAACTCCATTTGAGGCTGGCTCCCTTCGCCCGTTTCCACGCCCCACTCCGCGGCGAAAAAAACCTGCGGCGGTACGAAGAAAAAACAGGGTTGTCGATCTCCCCCTCGAATTTCCCCATGGACTCGGCCCACCACGTCACAGAACGAACGTGGGTACAACACGTGGTCGTTGATGCCGGAGATGCTTATGAGTATGAGTAATCCCTTCTGCAACTCGCCTGGTTGGGGGTCCAGATCGAGCAGAGCCGCCCCGGGAGAGGAGCGGCCCTTTACTGCGTCAATCCTGTTCCTTGCGTGTCTTTTTGCGCGCCCGTTTGCGCGCCAACGCGGCTTTCACTCGCTTCTTTTCGCCCGGTTTCAGGTAAAAGGAGTGTCGCTTGACCTCCTTGATGATGTCTTCCTGTTGTACCTTGCGTTTAAAGCGGCGAAGAGCGTTCTCGAGGGACTCACCCTCTTGCAGCCGAACTTCTGCCAAACCGATACACCCCCAGACTCGTCCTGTAGGACCGTCTAGTTATTGCAAGGTTTTGACCCTAAGTCAAGAGGTACTATGCACTATTCCACAGCAAAAGCGTGCCAATACTGAACCAAAGCTCATTTTGAGACGGGAGCCTCGATTCAGCCCAAAATCCGCACCAAACTCCCTCCTTCTTTGCAAGAATTTGCAATGTCAGTCAAAAAATCAGTTTCACCGCCAACTGAACTTGCCGTGGCGCATACGCAGCATTCGGTTTCATAAAGTTATTTGGCAGTTCGTAATATGCAGGACAGGATAGGTTGCCACTCCGGTAGTCACGGAACTTTGCACAAACGTGCTGGCATTCACCACTAAGCCATTGTCGGTGATCGCTACACGTTGGTTGTCGCGATTAAAGAGATTGAACGCGTCCGCCGAAACATTCAACTTGTAGCGCGCATTAAGAGGAAGCCGGCGCGTCAGCCGCAGATCTGCCGTCGC
>JASHQK010000126.1 GCA_030039195.1 Candidatus Sulfotelmatobacter sp. | reverse complement strand
TCGGCGAGAATAAGAGCGATTGCGACCATACTTTTCGCGAATGCCGCCATCCAGCTGGTGCCATCGGCCTGTCCTAGTAAGTAGCCGGGCGGGATTTGATCCCTGTCAAAGACACCGATATTATCCATGCCAAGAAATCCGCCCTGAAAGATGTTGTGCCCCAGGGGATCTTTGCGATTCACCCACCAGGTGAAATTTAATAACATCTTCTGAAAAACCCGTTCGAGGAACTGGTAGTCCGCGACACCTGTCGTGCGTCGCTCAATGTCGAACACAGCGCCGGCTGCCAGCGAAAGAACGGGAGGATTCACCGCTTGGAAATCCCACTCGTAGGCGGGAATCTGCCCATTCGGGTGCATGTACCATTCCCGCAACATGAGTAGGATTTGTTCCTTTGCGAATTGCGGATCGACATGCGCCAGCGTGACACAATGAAATCCCAGATCCCAAGAAGCAAACCAGGGGAACTCCCATTTGTCGGGCATGGAAATCACATCGCGGTTGTACACGTGGCTCCATTGCTTGTTTCGCCCCTCACTACGTTGGCGCGGAGGTGCCGGCTGAGCGGGATCGCCTCGCAACCAATCCGAGACAGCATAGTGATAGAACTGTTTCGACCAAAGCATCCCCGCAAACGCCTGGCGGGCCACACACCTCTCGTCATCAGACAGCGTCGAAGGAATTACTACGTCGTAGAATTCGTCGGCCTCGTGAATGCGAAGCTCAAAAAAGGAATCGAAGTCCGAGAAAGGATGGCTCAAAGGCTTGCCGTTGGAAACAGCAAGCCGCAGCTGCAACACCTCAGTTCTGCCCGGGGCGACTTCGCGGTAATACCGGGCTGCAGCTTTGGTACCACAGGCAGCAGGGTTTACCGCATCGACTTTATCAACCACAAATGCGTTGAATGCATCCTTGACGAAAGGAGCGGCGGACCGCGTTCCGTAAAGTTGTTCACAGTTGGTTTCGTTTTCCGTGAAGAGCAATTCATTGGCTTCTGAGCAGTACCAAGTGTAATCCCCAAGTTCCCAGTGCTTAGCGATGCATGCGGCGATATCGTCATCAGATAAGTCGATTTGCGCAATTGAAGGCCGGCGATCATCGTATCCCCATGCCCATGTGTTACGAAACCAGAGAGTAGGCAAGACAGTGATGGGAGCTGGATTCGGGCCTCGGTTGCTCACACTGATTCGGATCAGAATGTCTTCCGCTGCTGCTTTCGCGTACTCAACGCCTATGTCGAAATACTTGTTTTCATCAAAGATTCCGGTGTCCACCAACTCGTATTCTTTTTCTTTTCTGCTCCGTTTGCGGTTCTCTTCAACGAGCCGAGCGTAGGGAAACTCGGCCTGGGGATATTTGTACAAATACCTCATGTAGGAATGTGTCGGCGTGCTATCTAAATAGAAGTAGTACTCTTTAACGTCCTCGCCATGGTTGCCTTCCCAGCCGTTCAACCCGAATAAGCGTTCTTTCAGAAAGGGATCGCGCCCATTCCACAGAGCCAAGGCAAAACACAGGTACTGCTGACGGTCGCAGATACCTGCAAGACCATCTTCGTTCCAGCGGTAGGCGCGGAAACGCGCATGATCATGCGGAAAATAGTTCCAGGCGTCGCCATTGGGACTGTAATCCTCGCGCACAGTGCCCCAAGCCCGCTCAGAAACGTAGGGCCCCCAGCGGTTCCAGTGCCCTTTACGCTCGCGGTTCATCAACAGCCGAGCACCTTCGCGAGTGTTATAGATATTCGTAGGCCAATCTCCCGGTTCGACCCTGAACCTTCTGTACCACCGCACACTTTGTTAACTGCTCTTTTGCAAAAGCTACAACCTTGTCGGGCTCGAACCCAAAATGTCGCTGAAGTTCCCTTAATGGTGCCGAAGCGCCGAAAGTGTTCATGCCAACGACCCTCCCTATAGCGCCGACATAATGCTCCCACCCAAATGTTGACGCTTGTTCAATGGGACTCGCGCTTTAACAGCGGGGAGCAAAACGCTGTTCCGATATTCAGGTGTCTGGTGATCAAAGATCTCCCATGACGGCATGGAAGCCACTCGCGAGCGGACCCCCTCCGCCACTGATTCTTCATGTGCTTGCACAGCAAGGCAGAGTTCGCTACCGGAAGCGATCAAAATGATCTGTGGGTCACGGCCGGGTACGTCAGCCAATACATAGCCGCCGTGTGCAACTCCGTCCGCAGAGGCGTACTTTCTGCGATCCAAGGTCGGCAACGCTTGGCGTGAAAGCGCAAGGACTGCCGGATGATGGTGGAGTCTCATAATGTATCGGTAGGCCTCCACTACCTCGTTAGCACCGCGTCGATGGAAAGAGTACGGATGGTGTTAATGCACAACTGATCGAGTTCTATTGAGGTCGGGGGCACAGCAGTCAGAGTAGCCATAGCTATCTCCTTCCAGTATGGTTTGGTGACACAGCGTGTTCCTTGTACGGCTGTCGCGCCGTGCAGGATTCGAACGATTCCAGCACGTCCACTCTTCCCAGGCGCCGTAAGTGACGGTCCTCGCCGCTAAAGCTGGCGTTCAGGAATGTCTCGACGAGATCCCACGCAACGCCAGGACCAACTGTTCTTCCACCCATGCAAATCACGTTCATGTCGTCGTCCTCGACGCCCTGCTTTGCCGAGAAGTGATCGTGAATGAGTCCGGCACGAATACCGCGGAACTTGTTGGCACACACGGAAGCACCAACACCGCTGCCACAGATGGCGACGCCCCGTTCAATTTGTCCCGCCACTAAGGCTCGGCAGAGCGGAATCACAAAATCCGGGTAATCGTCGTTGGGATCGAAGCTGTAAGCACCGAAGTCAACAACCTCGTGCTTGGCGGCCCGGAGGTGAGTCACGAACTCTTCTTTCAACGTAAATCCGCCATGATCAGTTGCAACTCCTACGCGCATTTTTCCTCCTCAACAATACGGGAACGGATCACGTGGCCCGGGCCTGTTGACCGCGCAAATTTCCGAGGACACGTGTCGGCGGAACACTCGACACACAGCCCGGTTCAACCCGCATCGTGAACATCGGCCGTGCACATCAAGCGGAGCATGCATCAAGCAGTCCAGGCACTCGAAATCATCTGCGAAGGCATCCCCTGTTGTCATAGCCGCCCTCAATTCGTCCGACTTATGCGGCAATACTGACCGTTTGCTGCGCCTCGGTCGCAGGGTTGTGCCATCCACCGGGAGGTGCGAGTTGCGTTCCGTTTTCGACCGGTCCCCAGGTATTCGGTTCGTACTGGAACACCGGCGTAGTCATCTTCAGCACAAAATCAACGATGCGCCACGCTTCTTCCACATAGTCTTCCCGTGCGTAGAGAGTCGCATCGCCTACCATGGCGTCGCTCAGGACCCGCTCATAGGCTTCCATTTCTGACGGACTAGGTTGACGGCTCCCAATCATTTCCGCCGACATCCCGACCATCTCTTCTCCTG
>JASHQK010000125.1 GCA_030039195.1 Candidatus Sulfotelmatobacter sp. | reverse complement strand
TGGTGGGTATCACGGGTTCGATGGGAAAGACCACGACGAAAGAGGCCATCGCCCACGTGCTGGCTGTGCGCTTTCGCGTGCTCAAGTCGGAGGGAAATTTTAATAACCACTTCGGATTGCCGCTGATGCTCCTGAAGCTGGAACCGGAGCATGATCTGGCGGTGATTGAAATGGGCATGTCGCACGCCGGGGAGATTCGGGCCCTGGCGAAAATCGCGCTGCCGGAAACTGGCGTGGTCACCAATGTCGCTCCGGTGCATCTGGAATTTTTCGATTCGGTGGCGGGCATTGCGCGCGCGAAATATGAGCTGATCGAGTCGCTTCCGGCGAATGGGACCGCGGTGCTGAACGCCGACGATGAGTACGTTTCGCAATTTGGCCGCGAATTCTCCGGTAAAGTCATTCGGTATGGCACCGGCATAACCGCCGAGGTTCGTGCCGAAAATATTGAACCCCGCGGGGCAGCAGGATCGGTATTTGATGTCGTTACGAGCAGCGGCCGAACTCGCGTCACCTTGCCGCTGGTCGGTGAGCACAATGTTCTGAACGCACTGGCAGCGGTTTCCACCGGGTTGGCGCAGGGGCTAAATCTGAACGAAGCGGTTGCGGCGCTGGCGACACTGGCCCCGGCCGATAAGCGCGGGCAGGTTCTCCAGTTGGGTAACATTACCGTTCTCAACGATTGTTACAATTGCAATCCGAACGCGCTCCGTGCAATGGTTGATACGCTGGCCTCAGTGAGCGGGAAGCGCCATATTGCTGTGATCGGAGAGATGCTTGAACTCGGGCCCACGGGCGAAGAGTTGCATAGCCAGGCCGGAGAGTACATCGCGAAGAAAAAAATAGACGCGCTGCTGGGAGTATGTGGAGCGGCGCGTGCGATGGTCGAGGCGGCGAGAGGCGCTGGCGCGCAGGCCGAGTTCGTCGAAACGCCCGAACAGGCCGGAGAATGGCTAGCCCGCGAAACTGGAGATGGCGACGTGGTGCTCCTGAAAGCATCCCGCGGCGTGAAGCTGGAGAAGGCGCTCGAAATCTGGAAGGCGCGACGGGACAGCCGGAATTGAGGAAACGGCAGCGAAGGGGATGTTCTTGGGCGAAGAAATCTGGCACTCACAGACTAAAGCCGTGCCGTTCCCGAGTTTGTCAAGCTGAAAGCTGACGGCTGACAGCTGCACTTCGGAGGCTCATTGCTCTATTGGCTGTTGTTTCTCAAGCTGCAGCATTATGTTGCGCCGTTCCGAATTTTTCGCTACGTCACGTTCCGCACTGCATTCGCCAGCCTCACCGCTCTGTTTACCGCGTTAATCGTCGGCCCGGTGGTCATCGGCCGATTGCGTGATTTTCAGATCGGACAATACATTCGCGAAGAAGGCCCGAAAGCACATCAGAAAAAAGCCGGCACGCCTACGATGGGCGGACTGCTGATCGTGATTGCCATCGTGGTTCCCACACTGCTCTGGGCCGATCTCAGCAACCGCTTTATTTGGATCGCAGTATTCTCGGTTTGCGCTTACGCCGCGATTGGATTCACCGACGACTATACGAAGGTGACCCACCGTCGAAATCTAGGTCTGACCAGTCGCGCAAAACTGGGCCTGCAGATCGCCGCTGCCATCATTATCGGTTCGATGCTGATTACCATGCAGACCTACGGCATGTATTCGACGCGGCTGATTGTGCCGTTCTTCAAGCAGTTTCATCCTGATCTGGTGGTCCAGAGCCTGGAGCATTCGCCGCATCTGTGGCCGCTCGCCTTCCTGCCGTTCATGGTCTTCGTGGCGCTGGTGATCGTGGGATCGAGCAACGCCGTGAACCTGACCGACGGACTTGACGGATTGGCCATTGGCTGTACGGTCATCGCTGCGGGAGCCCTCACCGTGCTGACCTATGTCAGCGGCCACGCGACCTTCGCGACCTATCTGGAATTGCAGCGCATGCCGCAGGTGGCGGAGTTGACGGTTTTCGGTGGCGCCATGGTCGGATCGGCGATCGGATTTTTATGGTACAACGCGCATCCGGCAGAAGTTTTCATGGGCGACGTCGGTTCGCTCGCGCTCGGCGGCGCGATCGGGACGGTCGCCGTGATCATCAAGCAGGAACTGCTGCTCCCGTTTATTGGCGGCGTCTTCGTGATTGAGGCGGTTTCGGTGATTTTGCAGGTGGGCTCCTACAAGATGCGCAAGAAACGGATTTTCAAGATGGCGCCCATTCACCATCATTTCGAACTACTGGGATGGTCGGAGTCGAAAATCATTGTTCGTTTTTGGATTGCGTCTCTGGTGTTCGCGCTTTTCGCGCTGACGACGTTAAAGCTAAGATAAGTTTTCACCACGGAGACACGGAGGCACGGAGAGGATCAGATAAAAGAATTTCCTCTGTGTCTCCGTGCCTGCGTGGTGAAATGATTTCGATGGAACTAAACGGAAAACATGTTCTGGTGGTCGGGCTCGGGAAATCGGGTGTGGCCTCGGCTCTCTTCTTGAAAGCGCACGGGGCGCGGGTGACCGTTTCCGATACCAAGAGCGGGGACGAACTGCGCAACGAAATTCCCGTTCTGCTCGATCACGGAATCACGGTCGAGACCGGCGGGCACGGCGAGCGAACGTTTCGCGGGCAGGATCTGATTGTGGTAAGCCCGGGCGTCCCGATTGATGTAGCGCCGCTGGTGCAGGCGCGAGCGATGGGCGAAAGTGTGATTGGCGAGATCGAGTTGGCCGCGCAATTCCTGCCCGGACCGATCGTCGCGATTACCGGGTCCAACGGCAAGACGACCACGACAACACTCACGGGTGAAATCATCAGCGCCGACGGATTTCCCGCCCTGGTCGGCGGAAACATCGGAACGCCAGCTATTTCGTTGGCTGACGAGGCGAAACCTGGGACTGTGATTGTGCTTGAGGTTTCTAGTTTTCAACTGGAAACGATCGCAACCTTCCGCCCAAAGGTTGCCGTGGTGCTCAATGTCACGCCGGACCATCTGGACCGGCATCGCACCTTCGAGGTTTACGCGAATGCGAAGGCGCGCATTTTTGAAAATCA
>JASHQK010000124.1 GCA_030039195.1 Candidatus Sulfotelmatobacter sp. | reverse complement strand
ATTGATGATGAAAGCGCGGCGCGTTCACCGATTCCTGAATATTCATGCCGTAGTCGACAACGCCCATCAGGACGTTGGCGACCGTCGTAATGATTTTTGAGCTCCCCGGCGAACCCAGCACCATCACCGTTTTGCTATCGTGCGCCACGATGGTCGGCGTCATGGAAGAGAGCGGCCGCTTTCCTGGCCCGATCTCGTTGGCTGCGCTCTGAATCAGCCCATCGGAGTTGGGAACCCCCGGCTTGGCCGAGAAATCATCCATTTCATCGTTGAGCAGGAATCCGAGTCCGTCAGCGGTCACACGCGATCCGAACCAGTCGTTGATCGTGGTTGTCACAGCGACCGCATTGCCTTCTGCGTCGACGACCGAATAGTGCGTCGTGTGGTTGGATTCGCGCGGCGCCGCGACCGGCGGATGCAGCGCGGCGAACTGCTCCAGTTCACTGAAAACCGCAGGCCGCTTCAGTTCCCTGCTGGGTCCCGCGTGATCAGGATCGATGCTCTCGCGCCACGCCGCCGCGTATCGCTTATCGATCAATTGCGCGACCGGGAGCCTGGAAAAATCCGGATCGCCCAGAAATTCCGCGCGATCGAAGAACGCACGGCGAAATGCCTCAACCGTGAAATGAATCGACTGCGCCGAGCGATTCTGCATCGCCGCAAGGTTGTAGCCTTCGAGGATATTGAGCGATTCGATCAGCACGACTCCGCCCGAGGATGGCGGGGGCGCGCTGATAATTTCGTATCCGCGATATGTCCCCCGCACCGGCTCGCGCTCTTTGACTTCGTAGTGCGCGAGATCGCCGGCGGTGATCAGGCCTCCGCCCTTCTGTATGGCCGCAGCCAGTTCGCGGGCGAGGGAGCCATGATAAAAGTCGTCCGGATTTTCGGCGATGCGCTCCAGAGTGCGCGCCAGATCGGGCTGCCGGAAAATCTCTCCCGGCTTATAAAAGTCGCCATCACGCTGGAAGACCCGGCGCGATTCGGGGAACTGCGTCAGATAATGATCGTGAAATCCCTGTGCCTCGCTCCAGGTCAGGGTGTATCCATCGCGCGCCAGCTTGATCGCCGGGGCCATGACCTGCTTGAGCGAAAGCTTGCCCCAGTGCTGCTCGGCGTAAGCAAGACCGGCGACAGACCCGGGCACTCCGATGGATTTGTAGCCGATTTCACTCGCTCCCTTGATCACATTGCCTTGGGCGTCGAGATACATGTCGCGCGTCGCCGCCGCAGGAGCTTTTTCGCGGTAATCGAGAAAATGCGTCTCTCCGTTGGCCATGCGGACGAGCATGAATCCGCCGCCGCCAATGTTACCGGCCGGCGGAAGCACGACCGCGAGAGCAAATCCCGTGGCGACGGCGGCATCGACCGCATTGCCGCCCGCCTGCATGATGTCAACGCCGACCTGCGAGGCCAGTTCATGCACGCTGACGACCATGCTGTGCTCGGCGTGAACGGGCTGCGTGGCGGCCGGTGCTGGCACACTCGCCCATACGACGAGTACCGCAGCCAGAAGACAAAAATCGGATTTGTGCCGGCGTTGCATCCAGATCAGAAATTTGAACTAGGAGAGACTCTTGAGGCTAGCCGACCGCGGCAAGGCGAGTCAAATCACGGATAGAAAGCCGATGCCGCCGCGGCAAGCCCGACTGTGGTCTAACCTTGCTTCTTTGCCGATTTCTTGCCCCGGGAGGCGCGGGCATTTTTCCGTTTTCCTCGTTCGCCGGAGCCCGCGGTTTTCGGTGGTGGCTCAGTCTGGATTTCGCGCTGTCGGGAGGGCGTCATCCCGAAGGCCCGCGTTTTCATCAACGGGCCGAGGGATCTCGCGTGGACTGAAAGCACAGCCGCTGCGCGCCAGATCCCTCGCTCCGCCTGAAGAACGGCTACGCTCGGGATGACGCCGCCGAAGAAAAGAGCATCGGATTTCAAATTGAGCCACTACTCGGTTTTCTTGATCATATTTCGCGGAGCTTTCGCACTTACCATCTCATACGACTGCCGAATCAGGTCCCGCAATTCGCCGTTGCCCACCGCATCCAGTCGATCGAGCATGACCCACCGATAGCGTCCGGTGTAAGGCGCGGGACGAATATCCTCCCGCTCGATCAGTTCGGCGAAAGTCTCGGTCGCACACTTGAAGCACAGCCTCGGATTGTCCAACCCCAGCGTGACGAAAATCTTGCCGCCAATCTTGAAGCAAAGGTCGTCTCCCCATTGTAGGTTCTAGGTGGCATGAGGGAAGGACAGGCAATATTGACGAATCTCATCGATATCCATTATGGACGCTCCGCGGAATCCGGGAAGCCTTCACGCTGAATCGCTGAAAACGGCCTGCGCTGTCTCAGCTCACCAGCCACTCCAGCGCTTCTTCGCGTGTCTTGAACGTAGGAAAGTCACGCTGCGAAAAACTCTTGAAGTTCTCGTAGAAAACATGGGGAACGGATTCGGCCCCGATCCACGCGGATTTTTTGACGTAAGGACGGTCGAGCACAAGGACTTCTTTCAGGCGAGTCGCAACTTTCTTGTCGACTTCCGCCTGTGTGAAATCGGCAAGAATGAGCACCGTACCCGGCGCGTGTCGTGCCACATCCGCGCGGATCTGATCCAGCAGCAGGAGGATTTCTTTCGCCACGCACCGGCTGAAATCAATCAGGAAGACCGATTGCCCCTTGTGCTTGACAAATCGCAGCCGGTCTGCCAGCGGCCGGCTGTCAGGAACCAGACCCGGGGAAGTGTCGTCGTCGCTCATGCGAGCAATCCCTCCACCACGCCGTATGCGCCGTCGAGCGCGGCATCCAGTGCGGACGCATCTTTGCCGCCCGCCTCGGCCAGATCCGGACGCCCCCCGCCCTTGCCCCCGACCTTCTGCGCCACAGGCGCGATTACTTTGCCCGCCTGCACTCGCGAAGTCAAATCTTTGGTGACGCCCACAATGAGCGCGACATTCCCATTCGAAGCCGATCCCAGCACGACCACACCCGATCCGAGCTTGTCACGCAGCTGATCGACCAGCGTTCGCATCTGCGCGCGCTCCAGATTGTCGACGCGATGCGCCAGCACCTTTACGCCTTTGACTTCTTTGATTTTCTCGGCGATGTTCTGGGTCGAAGACGATGCGGATTTCATCCGCGCCTGATCGAGTTCCCGCTGCAGCCGCTTGATCTCGGCATCTTTCTTCTCGAGCTCAAACTTCAACGCTTCGGCGGGAGAAATCTCCTCGGAACCGGGTGCCCCATCCTTGCGCGTTTTTTGCGCAAGGGTGGGTGAAACGAAACTCGATACAACACCTTCCAGTTCATGATCCCTCCGGAAATGTTCGAGCGATCCCTCACCCGTGACTGCCTCGACTCTCCGCACTCCCGAAGACACGCTGCCTTCTTTCAGAATTTTGATTAGGCCAATCTCGCCGGTCGCGCCCGTATGCGTGCCGCCGCAGAGTTCGGTGGAAAAATCTCCGATGCGGATCACGCGCACTTTGTCGCCGTACTTCTCGCCAAACAGCGCCATCGCATGGTACTCGTTGATCGCGACATCGATTGGAACGTTTTCGATCACTTCCACTTTGCGGTTGCGCAGCACTTCCTTGTTGATGATGTCCTCGATGTCCTGCAACTCTTCGTCTTCCACCCCGGTGAAGTGCGAAAAATCAAATCGCAAATGATTCGGCGCGACGAGCGACCCCGCCTGCTTCACATGTTTGCCGAGAACTTCGCGCAACCCGGCATGCAGCAGATGCGTCGCCGTATGGTTGCGCATGGTCGCTTCGCGAACGTCAGCGTTCACGACGGCATCAACGCGATCCCCGACTTTGAGGGCGCCCCCACCGTCCAGTTTGTCGGTGACCTCCCTCGCGTGGTTTTGGCGTCGGGGTAATGCGGACCTCATCACGACCTGGTGCGCCCGCACTCCCTGAACCGGGTAATAACATCCCTTTACGTCGGCGATGACGGTATTGTGATCGTTGGAGTAAACCCATCCGCGATCGCCAACCTGCCCGCCCGACTCGGCGTAAAACGGCGTGTGGTCGAGAATGACCTCGCCCTCTTCGCCGGGCTTCAACTCTTGCA
>JASHQK010000123.1 GCA_030039195.1 Candidatus Sulfotelmatobacter sp. | reverse complement strand
GTGCGTGTAATCCGCCACCCAGCCGGACTCCATTTGGGCATGACATCGCGTGCACTCGACCGTTCCTTTCATATTCATCGTTCAACTCCCAGGCGACCGGCTCACCCCAGCGGGTCAGAATTACGTTCGACGAGGCGACAGCCTACTTCCTTCGACGACATTATGCTCCCGCACAACCGTAACAGGCGTTAACAGTCAAGTTCCCTGCCGAATGAACATAGGCCGCAGAGCAACCGACTACTCACCCAACGAAAACCGCGTTGGGTGGGGCAACCGACTACCCACCCAACGAAAACCGCCCTTCGACTTCGCTCCGGGCAGGCTCCGGATGGGGCAACCTCGCGAGAGAATTACGAACGCGCGTGTGAGTGCTACACTCGAACGTTTTCCTGCAATGCAATTCTGTTCTTTTTTCCTGCGAGGCGATGATGGAGATCAAAACTGTCGGCGTGGTGGGCGCGGGGACGATGGGCAATGGCATCGCCCACGTTTTCGCGCGCTCGGGATACGACGTCATTCTCTGCGACGTCGAGCAGCGATTTCTCGATCGCGCGCTTGAAACCATCGCGAAGAATCTTGACCGGGAAGTGGCCAAGAACAAAATCGCCGCGAGCGATAAATCGGCGGCGCTGGGACGAATTCAGCCGGTCACGGATCGCGCCAAGCTTGCCGCATGCGACTTCGTGGTCGAAGCGGCGACGGAGAAATTCGAGATCAAGACGGAAATCTTTCGCGACCTGGACCGGCTCACGCGCCGGGAAATTATTCTGGCGTCGAATACCTCGTCGATTTCGATTACGAAACTGGCGGCGGTGACCAAGCGTCCGGAGAAAGTCATCGGGATGCACTTCTTCAATCCTGTGCCGATGATGAAGCTGGTGGAAGTGATTCGCGGCCTGGCGACTTCGGACGAGACATTTTCCGAGACTCGTGACCTGTCGCTTAAGCTCGACAAAACTCCGGTCGAAGTGAACGATGCGCCGGGATTCGTTTCGAACCGCGTGCTGATGCCGCTGCTCAACGAAGCCATGTACGCGGTGATGGAAGGCGTGGCCACGCCGGAAGCGGTCGATGAAGTGTTCAAGCTGGGGATGGCGCATCCCATGGGCCCGCTGACGCTGGCGGATTTCATCGGGCTTGATGTTTGTCTCGACATCATGCGCGTGCTACAGAGCGGGTTGGGAGATCCCAAGTACCGGCCGTGTCCGCTGCTGGTCAAGATGGTGGATGCGGGGTGGCTGGGAAGAAAGAGCGGACGGGGATTTTATAAATACTGAAACCCGGTTCACCAGAGGGACACAGAGAAAACAGATTGATTGCCTCGGCGGCTGCGTGGGGAATGAACTTTCTACGTGATTGTCATCCTGAGGTTCGCGTTGTTTTGGCGGAATGAAGGGCCTGTGAAGTGGCCACTCGAAAATCCCACTTCTCGCAAAATCGGCGAGAAGTGGGGCACCCCATTTTCATTTTGCTTCGCTTACTCCGGGCGGGTCCTTCGCCGCAAAAGCTGCGGCTCAGGATGACATTGGGCTTGCAGAGCTTAGCGGCAGCTAAAGTTTCCTGCCAGTTTGCCGATCTATATCGCTGCGGCTATTTCCTCCCAAGCCACGGGTTGCGGCAAAGCTTCGGACCTCAGATGTGGCCGGCTGAAGAGAGATCCACTGCGAAGGGTCAAGCTGGGATCTGGGGTCCGAAGATAGAGATCAGCCCTCAGCCTTCAGGCCTCGGCCGTTGAGCCTCGGACCGGTAATCTTTTATGTTCGAGGTCCGACGCCGGTGTTCTGCCCCTCTTCGGGCTTAACCACAAAGTAACTCCCGAATTCACAGGCAACGCGGGTATGCTGACGAGTATGGGAGTCAGTGTGTCGATGCTGGCCTCGGGGAGCCGCGGCAATTGCGCAGTGGTGGCCAGCGCACGCACGAAGATTCTGGTCGATGCCGGAATCTCCGCGCGCGAGACGTTCAAGCGGTTCAAATCGCTGGGCGAGGATCCGCGGACGCTGGCGGCGATTCTGATTACGCACGAGCATTCCGATCACGTGTACGGACTTGCGACCTTAGCCAAAAAGCTGAAGGTTCCGGTATTCATGACCGGAGCGACACATCAGGCCTGGGCGCGGGCGGTGCGCAACGAGAAAGGCGAAGCTCCACGGCTCGGAAAGTTCGAGCGCTTCGAATCGGGCTGCAGCTTTCAGATCGGTGACATTGCGGTGCAGCCGTTCACGATTCCCCACGATGCCGCCGATCCGGTGGGATTCACGTTCCGCGCGGAGGGCGTGAAGATCGGGTTGGCGACCGATCTCGGATACATTCCGGTCAGCGTGCGCGACCATCTGCGGCGCTGCGATGTGCTGATCATGGAATCGAATCACGATCTGGAAATGCTGCGGGGCGGGCCCTATCCGTGGGCGGTGAAGCAGCGGGTGATGAGCCGTGTGGGGCACCTGTCGAATGAGGCGCTCGCAGATTTTTTCACCAGCGATTATGATAATAATGCAACGTTTGTGGTGCTGGCGCATCTCTCTGAACAGAACAACCATCCGGAAATAGCCCGACGAGGGGCGGAAAAGGCGCTGGCGGTACGCGGGAGCCTGTTTCAGAACCGCCTTCTGCTGGCTACGCAATCGGAAGCCCTGGCTCCGATCTGCCTGTAAGTGCTGGTGATCCTACATTCATGAGTCAGCAGTGCATCGATCCTATTGTCGGGAAGATTCTGGCGGGTTGGCGCTACGATATTTCTCATCTTGCGCCGGAGATGTGCGGGGACTACGAGAGCCATCTCCGAGGCTGCGAGCACTGCCGCAGCCGGCAGAAAATTCACCGGATCATTGATGTGGGGTTGATTGTGCTGGCGTCGCTGTCGGCGTTTGTGTTTCTGCTCGCCTTTGGAGTGATTCGGCACTTTGGACCGCGGCACGCATTCTGGCTGGAAATTGCGGCGCTGTTCGGATTTGCCTCGTCGGCGCTGATCTGGCTGGGAGTTGCGGTGGCCACGCCGGCGCCAGTGACCGTGCTCGATGCGGCGAAGGAAGGCGCGCGGCGCGTGCATGATCGTTTGCCGGAGGAAATCCGGCAGCGGCTGCCGGAAGAAATCCGAACGAAGATCACGGGGACGTAGAGGGTCGGCGCCGGTGTCGTCCGCTGAAGCGGACCCGGTTCCTTTCTCTGTTTACTTCCCCGGCACTTCCGTGCCGGGCTTTCCTATCCCGCTACGCGGCTGCTGTCTGGGTTCACAGGGTCATTTGCGTGGAGAGATCGGGCGGACAAGAGTGTCCCGCCCCACCCGAACAAAAATCAAAATCCCCACCGAAC